>NZ_BAAGPR010000109.1:0-27345 GCF_054783955.1 Streptomyces mayteni
CGTGGCGCCGGCCGCCCGGCTGGCCGCCGGCGGCCCGGCGCCCGAGGAGCCGCCGCTGCGCAAGCTGTACCACAGCGCGGCCGGCCGCTGGCTCGCGGAGGTCGCCCGTGGCCTGGCGGGCCACGTGGGGCTGCCGGCGTCCTGGGTGCGGCTGGCGTTCTTCGTGCTGGCCTGGGCGAACGGCCTCGGCGTGGTGCTCTATGCCGTGTTCTGGTTCGTGGTGCCGCTCGGCGTGCCCGAGCGGCAGGAGGCGGCCGCGCCGCCGCGCCGCAGGCACTGGAAGCTGGCCAGGCTGCACCGCCCGCACCGTCCCGACAAGCGGCAGCTGGCCGCGTTCCTGGGGATGGTGTGCGCGCTCTCGGTGCTCGGCGCGAACATCCAGGTGCCGATCACGGGCGCCTACCTGTGGCCGCTGCTGATCATCGGCACCGGCGCCGCCGTGGTGTGGCGGCAGGCGGACAACGCGAGCCGGGCGCGCTGGGCGGCCGCCACCAAGCGGAGCCGCTGGTGGCCGCTGGTGCGCGGCGCGGCCGGCGCCACGCTGGTGATCAGCGGCATCGTGGTGTTCGTCGTCGGCGTCGGCCCGGGATCGGCGGAGAGCCTGAGCGTGGCGGCGCAGGCGTCGGTCGCGGTGGTGGTGGGCATCGCGCTGCTGCTCGGCCCCTATCTGGTGCGGGTGGTACAGGAGTTGTCCGAGGAGCGGACGATGCGGATCAGGGCCCAGGAGCGGGCCGAGGTCGCCGCGCACGTCCACGACTCGGTGCTGCACACCCTCACGCTGATCCAGCGGAACGCGGAGAACTCCCGCGAGGTGGCCAGGCTGGCCCGCGCCCAGGAGCGGGAGCTGCGGGCCTGGCTCTACAAGTCCGCCGAGCCCTCGTCCCCGGCGGCCGACGCCGAGGACGAGGAGCCGCGCACCTTCGCCGAGGCCGTCCGCGCCACGGTGGCCGAGGTGGAGGACCACCACGGGGTGCCGATCGAGGTGGTGTGCGTGGGCGACTGCCCGGTGGACGAGGCGCTCGGCGCCCAGCTCCAGGCGGCCCGTGAGGCGATGGTGAACGCCGCCAAGTACGGTGGCGAGGGCGGCCCGGTGCGGGTCTTCGCCGAGGTGGAGGGGCGCACGGTCTTCGTGTCGGTCCGCGACCGCGGCCCGGGCTTCGACCCGGACGCGGTGCCGGCGGACCGGATGGGCGTGCGCGAGTCCATCATCGGCCGGATGCGAAGGCACGGCGGCACGGCACGGGTCCGGTCGACTCCGGGCGAGGGCACGGAGGTGGAGCTGACGATGGAGCGAACGGAATGACAGCAGAGCGACATGCCCGGGTGGTCTTGGTCGACGACCACCGGATGTTCCGCGCCGGGGTGCGCGCCGAGATCGGCGAGACGGAGACGACCGGCGTCGAGGTGGTGGGCGAGGCGGGTGACGTCGACCAGGCCGCCACCGTGATCAAGGCGACCAGGCCGGACGTGGTCCTCCTCGACGTGCACCTGCCGGGCGGCGGCGGGGTCGAGGTGCTGCGCCGCTGCGCCTCCCTGACCTCCGCGGCCGAGCGCACGGTGCGCTTCCTCGCCCTGTCGGTCTCCGACGCGGCGGAGGACGTCATCGGCGTGATCCGCGGCGGCGCGCGCGGCTACGTCACCAAGACCATCACGGGCACCGACCTGGTCGACGCGATCTTCCGGGTCTCCGACGGCGACGCGGTCTTCTCCCCGCGGCTGGCCGGCTTCGTGCTCGACGCCTTCGCCTCGTCCGACGCGACCCCGGTCGACGAGGACCTGGACCGGCTGACCCAGCGCGAACGCGAGGTGCTGCGGCTGATCGCCCGCGGCTACGCGTACAAGGAGGTCGGCAAGGAGCTGTTCATCTCGGTGAAGACGGTCGAGAGCCACGTCTCGGCGGTGCTGCGGAAGCTCCAGCTCTCCAACCGCCACGAGCTGACCCGCTGGGCCACCGCCCGTCGCCTGGTCTGAGCGGCCGTCCCCGGGTGCGCGCTCATTCTCCTCCCGGTTACGCTGTGCGCGGGAAGGAGGACAGCATGCTGCTGAGGTTCCGCGTGGCCAACGTGCGGTCACTGCGTGACGAGCAGGAGCTGTCCCTCGCGGTCCCCGAGAACGAGGAGGGACACGCGGCCCGCGAGACGCTTCTCTCCGACGGCCGGGCGCTCTCCTTCTACCCCACCGCGGGCATCTTCGGCCCCAACGCATCGGGCAAGTCCAACGTCATCACCGCCCTCAAGCGGATGCGTGAGACGGTGCTCAGCTCGTACACCGAGTGGACCTCGTTCAAGAGCCTCCCCCGTGACCCCTTCGCGCTTGACCGGTCGGCCAGGGCCGAGAGTTCCTTCTTCGAAGTCGACTTCGTGCTGGGAGACGGCGTCCGCTGGACCTATGGCTTCGAGCTCAGCGACACCCGGGTGGAGGGGGAGTGGCTCCACTCCTACCCCCGAGGCCGCCGCCAGGAGTGGCTGGACCGCGACGCCACCCGGGCCGAGGCCTTCCGCTTCCCAGGCGACCACATCAAGGACCGCGCCAGGCTGGCCCGCACCACCCGGGCCAACGCCCTGCTGCTGTCCCGAGCCGCGATGGACAACCACCCTGATCTGACCCGGATCTACCAGTGGTTCCAGGACAACCTGTGGGACATCACCCCGGAAGCCGAGCGCCCGCAACGCGAAGCGTTCACGGCACGGCGCCTCGCGGGCGACGACGCCACCCGGCGCCGCATCGAGGAGCTGCTCCAGGTCGCGGACCTCGGCATCTCGGGCGCCGAGATCGAACAGCGCGCCGGAAAGCCGCCGGTCATCCGCCTGCGCCACGCGGCCGCGGACGCGGAGTCCGATCCGGCAGTCTTCGACTGGGAGAAGGAGTCCTTCGGTACCCGCTCCTGGTTCGCGCTGCTCGGCCCGGCCCTGCTGGCCCTGGAGCAGGGCGCGGTCCTCCTCATCGACGAACTCGACTCCAGCCTGCACCCCCGGATGGCAGCCGAGGTGGTTCGGCTCTTCCACAGCCGCCAGGTGAATCCGCACAACGCACAGCTCGTCTTCACCGCCCACGACCCCTCCCTGCTCCAGGAACCGGGCGGCGGGCGGCTGCTGGCCCCGGGCCAGGTGTGGCTGACGGAGAAGGACAAACGAGGCGCCACCAGCCTCTTCCCGCTCTCGGGCTTCGAGCCCCCGGAGGAGGAGGATCTGATGGCCTCCTACCTGGCCGGGGTCTTCGGCGGGGTACCCCGGGTGTCCGAGGGACAGGTGGGACGCGCGCTGTTGATGGCCGAGACGATGGAGGCGGAACACTCCTGATGGGGCGGAGAAGGGGCGGCGACGATCCTGGGCGGCCGAAGCATCAGCGGTCGGTCCGGGACACCAGCCGGAAGCGGGTGGTCTATGTCTTCGCCGAGGGCGAGGTCACCGAGGCGCAGTACATCGACCTCGTCATGGAGCTCGGCACCCCGCTCGATCCCGCGAAGCCCGTCACCCACCGCATCATGAGCTCGACCTTCGCGCCCAAGGACCGCAAGCCCATCCGACTGGTCAACGCCGCGATCCCCACCGTCCGGGAGGTGACCCGCACCGCCACCAAGTCCGGCCTGACCAAGGACCACTGGGCGTGGCCCCAGGTGTGGTGCCTCTTCGACCGCGACCGGCACGAGCAGATCCCGGATGCCTTCCAGAAGGCCAGGGCGAACGGCATCAACATCGCCTACTCCCACCCCTGCTTCGAGCTGTGGCGGCTGCTGCACTACCAGAATTACACCAGCACCTTCGGTGGCGTGTGCGACGACGCCAACGACCGGCTCCGGACCCAGCCCGGCTTTGCCCAGACCTATGGCCCCCGAATCAAGCACGTCTCCAAGGACCAGTCCAAGCACGTCAAGCCCGGCCAGTTGGAGGGCCGTTACAAGGAGGCCCGTGCCCACGCGCAACGGCTCAACGCGCGGCACCAGGACCAGCACGACCCCAACAAGTGGGACCCGTACACCGACGTCTGGGAGTTCGTGGAGCAGGGCCTCCTTCGCGACCGTTACTGACCGGGCTCGGCACGGCGTAAGCTGTCACGCTGCACCCACGGCACGGACACAGGGAGCGGCAACACGTGGCCAAGCTCACGCTCGGACAGCTCGAACGCCACCTCTTCGCGGCGGCCGACATCCTGCGCGGCACGATGGACGCCGCCGAGTACCGCGACTTCATCCTGCTGATGCTGTTCCTCAAGCGGGTCAACGACGAGTTCGACGCCGCGCGGGAGGAGATCCGGAAGGAGCTCCTGGCGGCCCGTGAATCGCCGGAGGACATCTCGGAGGAGCTTGAGGCACCCGAGGTCTACGATGATCGCGACGTCCTGTTCGTTCCCAAGACCGCCCGCTGGGCGCACATCGCAAGCGCCGAGCACGACGTAGCCTCGAAGTACCTCGACCCGGCCCTCATCGCCCTTGGCGAGTTCAAGACCTACGGCGACCTCTCCCCGTTCTTCAGCTACGCCCAGTTCAGCCGCATCGGCGGCAGCGGCGTGTCCTCGGCGAAGCTGGCCGACAACCGGCTCAAGGCGCTCATCAGCCACTTCTCGCGGATCAACCTGCGCGGCGAGAACTTCGAGTTCCCCGACATGATCGGCGCCGCCTACGAGTACCTGATCAAGCACTTCGCGGACTCGGCGGGCAGCAAGGGCGGCGAGTTCTACACCCCGCGTGCCGTGGTCCGGATGATGGTGGAGCTGGCCAGGCCGGAGCAGAAGCAGCGGATCTACGACCCCTGCGTCGGCTCGGGCGGCATGCTCATCCACGCCATGGAGTACGTGGAGGAGCACGGTGGGAACCCCTCCGACCTGGCCCTGGCCGGCCAGGACGCCAACAGCGGCTCCTCGGTCATGGCCACGATGAACATGGTGTTCCACCGAGCTAAGAGCTTTGACCTCAAGGTCGGCGACACCCTCACCAACCCCCAGCACCCCAAGCGCGACTATGACCTCGTACTCAGCAACCCGCCCTTCTCCGCCGACTATGACAAGGCAGGGATCGGCGAGAGCATCCGCGAACGCATGCCTTACGGGGAGACGTCAGAGCGGGGCAAGGCCGACCTGATGTTCCTCCAGCACATGCTGGACATGGTGTGGCAGAAGGGCGGATCGGTCTTCACCGTGATGCCGCACGGCGTGCTCTTCCGAGGCAGCGAGGAGCAGCGTATCCGCACCAAACTGCTCGACGCCGACCTGATCGAGGCGGTCATCGGCCTGCCGCCCAACCTCTTCTACGGCACCGGAATCCCGGCGTGCGTGCTGGTACTGCGGGCCAGGGGCAAGAAGGCACCGGGACGGGAACGTCAGGTGCTCTTCATCAACGCCGACCGGGAGTTCCACAAGGAGCAGGCGCAGAACGTGCTGCTCCCCGAGCACGTCGAGAAGATCGTGTCCACCTTCCACGGTTTCGCTGACGTTCCGGGATTCGCCCGTGTCGTGCCCCGCGATGAGCTCGCGGGCAATGAGGACAACCTCAACATCCGCCGCTACGTGGACAACACCCCGCCCCCCGAACCGCAGGACGTGCGCGCCCACCTGGTCGGTGGCGTTCCGCGCGCGGAGGTGGAGGCGAAGAAGGACCTCCTCGACGCCTACGGCCTGAGCGTCTCCGACCTCTTCACCGAGCGGGAAAACGCCCCTGACTACCTCGACTTCCTACCGCCGGACCAGCGACCGGATGCCGCGCGCCTGGCCGAGCTGGCCAAGCCTCGTGAGGACGAACTGCTGCGGGCGTTCGACAAATGGTGGGAGGCCGAGTCACGCGTCATCATCGCACTGGCCCCGGCCGAGGCCGAACGTGAGCACGCCGAGGGCGACCGGGCCAAGACGCTGATCCTGGAACGCGAACGGCGTTCCCACCTGGTGCGCGCGCGGACGGAGTTGCTGGAGTCCTTCCGCCGGGATCTGGGGTCGGTTGGCCTGCTCGACCGGTACGCGTTGGACGGCGCGGTGGTCGGCTGGTGGCAGGACTCGCGGTATGACCTGCGGGCGTTGGCGAACCAGGGCTTCAGCGAGGTGATCGACGGCTGGATCGAGATGGTGAAGACCATGCTGGAGCCAGAGCCCAACCCGAAGACCAGCGGCGCGAGGAAGCGCAGCGGCGCGGAGCGGCGGCAGGCTTACGCCCACAAGGTAATCGCCGAGATCGCCGGCGACTTCTTGACGGAACTCGCAGCCGCCGACGCCCACAAGGCGGCGGTGGACGCGAAGTACAAGGAGGCCACCGCCGAGGAGGAAGACGGCGACGATGATTCGAACGCCAAGCGGCTCTCCGAGGACGAGTTGAAGGCGCTCCTCCGCGAACGCACCAAGGCCAACGCGGCGGTGAAGCAACTGGAGGAGGATTTCTATCCGTTCACCGCACCCACTCACCCGTCAGCGGGCGAGCAGGAGTCCCTGTTGCCGGACAGCCAGCCCTGGCTGATTCGGATCCGCAAGGACCTTGATACCGAGAGGGAACGCGCTGCCGTCCTCAGCATCCTCCGCAAGGATCTGACGGCTACGCTGGAGGGGCATATCGCCCGAAGGCGTGAAGGGCTGATCACCGCTTACCGCGCATGGGAGGACAAGTACGCCGTATCGCTCGGCGATATCGAAGGCCGTCGGGATGCCGCCGACAAGGCCCTGAAGGTCTCCCTCAAGGAGTTGGGGTATGTCGCCTAGGCCCGAGACACCGACCTTCCAAGTCGGCGAGGTCGGCGAAGTACGCATGGGAAAGCAGCTGTCTCCCTCTGCGCGCGCCTCCAAGGAGCAATTCCCTTACCTTCGAGTAGCCAACGTATTCGAGGGGCGGATTGATTACAGCGACGTCAAGACGATGGGTTTTTCGCCAACCGAGCGAACTATTTACGCTTTGAAGCCGGGCGACATCCTGCTCAACGAAGGTCAGGAAAGCCTGAGCATGGTCGGCCGAAGCGCGATCTACGACGGCCCTGCTGAGCGGTACTGCTTCCAGAACACGTTGATCCGCTTCCGGCCAGGACCTCAGCTAATTGCAGAGTATGCACAGTTGGTTTTCACTCACTGGCGCAGAACCGGCGTCTTCGCACGCACAGCAGAGAAGACCAGCATTTCTCACCTAGGAGGGAGCAGGTTCGCAGCCCTCGCCTTCCCGCTCCCACCCCTGGATGACCAGCGCCGCATCGTCGAAGCACTCAGTTCCTTGATTGAGTCCGAACAAACGACTGCGGCGTCGATGGAAAAAATGAAAACGATCAGGCATGCCACTATCGAAGAGCTGACGAGGACAAGCCTCGTCCGCCTGAAGTCAGTAATCCTCAAAGGCCCGCAGAATGGCCTCTACAAGCCGGCATCCGCATACGGAATCAGCGGCACGCCCATCGTTCGCATCAGCAGCTTCACCGGAGGCCCGTCAGACTTCTCTCAGGGACTGTTGCGCGTATCCACGACAGACGACGAGATCCAACGATACGGCCTGTCCGTAGGCGACCTCATCATTAATCGGGTCAACTCGCTTGAGCTGGTGGGAAAAGCGACGTGCGTCTCACGCATTAGTGAACCCACGGTCTTCGAGTCCAACAACATGCGATGCAAGCTTGACCACAGCCAGGCCGCACCAAAGTTCGCGGAGGCTTGGCTGATGAGCAGTGCGGCCCGTCGACACTTCCTTCAGCACGCAAAGAGTGCTGTATCACAGGCGAGCATCGGACAACAAGATGTCGACTCTTGCCCGTTCCCAGCGCTAGGCGTGGAAGAACAAGGGACGTTTCTCGGACGTCTGGAGACCGTGGATACGCGCCTACGGGCCGAGCACGAAGAGCTGTCCAAGTTGCGCTTGTTGAAGCAGGGCCTAGCCGACGACCTGCTCACTGGGCGGGTGTCGGTACGCAGCCTCGGGTAGTCCGCCCGGGCCGGCTCACGCCAGGTCGATCTCGGCCCACACCGTCTTTCCGACCACCCGCGACTCGACCCCCCATCGCGAGGCAAGGGCGCCGATCAGCAACAGACCCCGGCCGCAACTCTCGTCGTCCGCCGGAGTCCTGGGGCAGGGCAAACGCTCCCCGCGCGCATCGGTGACCTCGATGCGCAGTGCGGACGGCATCAGCATCAGGTGCACTCGGAACAGCCGTCCCGAAACCCCGCCATGCAGCAGCGCGTTGCTGGCCAGCTCACTGACGATGAGCGCCGCGTCCCCCGCGACGACGGGATACCCCCACTCCCCCACCAGCCGCGCCGCACGACGCCGGGCCAGGCTCACGCTGCCGGGGACGGGCGTGTAGTTGAGGCGGTCTTCCTGGAGGACGGGCCGGGAGGGCAGTGGCGTGGCCATGTGAAGCCCCTTTCGTCGCACGAAGATCTCGATCACGATGCGTTTCACTCACCTAACACGCCGTAGTATCGACGCATCGCAAGCGAGAATGCAAGCGAAACAACTTCGATTGCACATTCGATGGCGGCGTGCAGCGCTCCTGTGACAACATGCACCCGAAGCGGAGGGAAGGGATGGGGATGTCCGAACTGAAGACCACCGTCCGTCGGCGAGTGCTGGGTACGAATCTGCGCCGGCTACGCGAGGAGAAGGGGCTCTACCTGGAGGACGCGGCCAAAGAGTTGGGCTGCCACCCGGCGAAGGTCAGCCGCATCGAGTCGGGCCGCAGCGGCATCAGGCAGCTTGATCTGCGTGTCCTGCTCGACCTTTACGGGGTGACCGACGAGGCGGCACGGGAGGGTTGGCTCGCCCTGGCCCGGGAGAGTCGTCGCCAGCGTTGGTGGCGTTCCCTGGAAGACAAACTGCCCGGTAATTTCCTGGAGTTGGTGGGCCTGGAGGAGGAGGTAGCCTCCTGCCGCGGCTTCGAGCCCACCGTGATCCACGGTCTGCTCCAGACTGAGAGCTACGCCGCAGCCATCATCCAGGGTGCCGCCACCGGGCCACTCAGCGATGAGCGGCAAACCAGGCTACGCGTCAGGATGAAGCGACAGCAGGCCCTTCATCGCACGGACTCCCCGCCCCTGAACCTGTGGATGGTCATGGGCGAGGGCGCGTTGCGTCAGCAGATCGGTGGGCGCCAAGTCCTCGTAGAGCAGCTGCGTCACCTTGCCGAAGTGGCGCAACTTCCTCACGTCACTGTCCAGGTACTACCCTTCACTGCGGGAGCGCTCATGGGAGGGATCCTGCCGTTCACGCTCTACAGCTTCCCCGCCCCGGTGCAGCTCGAGGTCGTGGTTCTTGAGCAGTTCACCAGCCAGGCATACCTGGAAAGCGCCGACGACACCGAGTACTACGACACCGCCTTCAAGCACGTGCTGGCCTCGGCGCTCAGTCCACTCGACTCGGAGGCGTTGATCCTGCGCATCGCTGACGAACTCGCCCAGGTCTAAGACAAGGAAGTCGCCGTGCCCACCCTTCCAAGCCGCTGGTTCAAGAGCAGCCACAGCCAGCAGAACGGCGGATGCGTCGAGGCCCGCCACACGGCGACCGGCATCGACATCCGCGACTCCAAGAGCCCCACCGGCCCGCAGCTCCACCTCCATCCCGCGGCCTGGGGTGCGTTCCTCGCCGAGGTGCGTGGGCGGTAGCCGGCTTACGCCAAGGGGCCGGCCCCAAGTCGAAGGGAGCTCCGATGGACGCCAAGTTCTATGAGCGCCTGCGTGCCATCGCCAGCGAGCTTCCCACCGAGCCACCCATCTGGGCCGTGGAGATCGACGAAGCAGGCATCACCCTGATGGTGAGCCCGGTCAAGCGGCATGAGCTGATCACGCTGCGTCTACGCCGGCAGCTGGAGGCCCAGCTGCCTGCCAGCCACCCCGGCCACGTCGCGCACAGCGGCCCCGAGATCGAGTCGCCCGCCATACAGCGCATGCGACGCCCGGACCTGGTCGTTCTCCCGGAAGGCGTGCTGGAGGAAGAGGACGACTCCGTCGATCCGGTGGACGTCCTCCTCGTGGCGGAGGTGGTCTCACGCAGCAATCCAGACAATGACTACGAGCGGAAGATGGCGGACTACCCGGCCATGGGCATTCCGCTCTACCTCCTCATCGACCCCCGCAAGGCTACCCTCGCCGTTCTCAGCGACCCCGGCCCCGGTCCGGAAGGCGCGCGCTATCGGGCCCGGCACGACTACTGTTTCGGGGACCGCGTCCCCGTCGGCCCATGGACCGTGGACAGCGGTGAGTTCCTTCCTTACGGCGACCGCACCCCCTGACCACCACCCCCGTGCCAGACACTCGGCATCGCCATCCCGCACCCGACCCGGCACAATGGTTCGCCTGTTGACCGGCCGGTGACGTCTGGGAGGGTGCGCGGCGCATGGCGGAGTGGGACGAGGCGGAGCAGCCGTTCATCAACCAGCTTGTCGCCATGGGCTGGACGCACGTCCGTGGGTCCGAGCTCCCCGCCGGAACCCGCGCGCCAGGAAGTCCTCTGCTGAGCGGCCGGTTGGCAGCCGCGCTGCGCCGGATCAACGTGTTGCCCGGCCAGGCCGGCACCTGGCTGGCTGACGACGACGTCGACGCGCTGACGGGCCGGGTTGAGCGGTTGATGGACCAGGCCATCGGCAGCGATCGGCTGCACGACCTCAACCTGGCCGCGACCGAGCCGCTGATCCACGGCGAGGATCGGCTGGGGCCGCACGGCAAGAACGAGCGGGTCCACTTCATCGACTGGCGCGAGCCCTCACGAAACGACTTCCTCGTCGTCAGCCAGTTCCGTGTCGCGACGGCCGGTCGCCGGCCCGCCGTCCCGGATCTGGTGCTCTTCGTGAACGGCATCCCGCTCGCCGTCGTCGAGTGCAAGAGCCCCCTCCTCAGGGACCCGCTCGGCGAAGCCATCCAGGATCTGCGCGCCTACGCCGGCCACCCCGACGAGGACGACGACCGCGCCGAGGCCGAACGCCCGCCCGGCATCCCGTCGTTGTTCACGACCACGCAGCTCCTGATCGCGGCCAGCGGCGACGCGGCCGTGCTCGGCACCATCGACGCGCGGGCACAGCACTACGCGCCATGGCGCAGCGTCGAGCCGGACTACAAGAACGACGACGCCCTCTATCGGTGGCTGCGCGAGCGCGACCTCGTGCCGGCCGGCGGCGAGGTCACCAACCAGCACAAGCTGATCGCCGTCGTGCTCAGGCCGGACAACCTGCTCAACATCGTCCGCCACTATGTGATCGAGCTGCCGGTCAAGGACGACGAGGGCAGGACCGTCGCCCGGGTCAAGGTGGTCTGCCGGCACCAGCAGTACCGGGCCGTGGAGAAGATCGTCGCCCGGCTGCGGACGGGCCGGTCCCGACTGGACCCCGCCGCCGACGAGGACGAGCGCGGCGGCCTCATCTGGCACACCCAGGGCTCGGGCAAGAGCCTCACCATGGCCTTCCTGGCCCGCCGGCTGCGCATGCACGACGAACCGGAGGTCCGCGAGTTCACCCTCCTGATCGTCACCGATCGCTCCCAACTCCAGGACCAGCTCAGTGAGACGCTGCGGCTCAGCGAGAGCGAGGTGCGGGTCGCCACGTCCCAGGCCGATGTCGAGGGCATGCTGCGCTTCGCCGGCAAGCCCGGCGGGCGAGCGGTGATCTTCGCGATGATCCAGAAGTACCTGGGTCGCGTGCCCGGCCTGGCCCTGGACGAGGGGTCCAGGGACGACCGCGACCTCCACGGGGAGCTTGAGGAGCGCCGCCGTCAGGTCGAGGCGGGCGAGCGGCCCCGCTCGGAGGACTCGGACGAGGAGGCCGAGCGGCGCACCGCCGAAACGCTCCGGCAGCGGGTGTTCGCCCTGTGCAGCGAGTCGGACCGGGTGTTGG
The DNA here is from genome assembly GCF_054783955.1 of Streptomyces mayteni. Classification (NCBI taxonomy): domain Bacteria; kingdom Bacillati; phylum Actinomycetota; class Actinomycetes; order Kitasatosporales; family Streptomycetaceae; genus Streptomyces; species Streptomyces mayteni. Next base: position 11,769 of record NZ_BAAGPR010000109.1, read on the forward strand.
TGCTGATCGACGAGGCTCACCGTTCACACGCCTCGGTGCTGCACGCCTGCCTGCGGCAGGCCGTGCCCAACGCCGCCCGCATCGGCTTCACCGGCACGCCGATCCTGAAGGGTCGCAAGAAGCGGACGGCGAAGGTGTTCGGCCCCACGATCGACTCGTACAAACTAGACGAGGCCGAACGGGACAAGGTCGTCGTGCCCATCAGGTACGAGGGCCGCACCGGACCGGCGCGGGTGGTCAAGGCCGACGAGTTGGATCAGACGTTCACGGACCTGATCAGCCCGCTCACCGACGATCTTCAGCACGAGATGCGGAAGCGCTACGGCAATGTGACACCCCGGGACGTCGCGGAGTCCGCGTCGATGATCCGGGCCAAGGCCGCGGACATGCTCCGGCACTATGTCCTTGGTCCACTCGCGGGCGGCTTCAAGGCGCAGGTCGCGGCGACCAGCCGCCGCGCCGCTGTGATGTACCGGGACGCGCTGCGTGACGCGCGTGAGGAACTGCTCGACCGGCTGCGTGACTTCGATCCGGAGTCGCTGCGCGGCGTCGACCCGGCGGACTACGTACGGACCAACGATCGTGACGACCTGCTGCTGCTCGGAGCATGGCGCTTCCAGGAGATCCTGCGGCGCATCGACTTCGTGCCGGTCATCTCCGAGGGCAGCGAGCGCAAGACCGGCAGGTGGCGGGAGTGGACGGACGAGAACCGGCAGCGCGACCACATCGCGCGCTTTCTCCGGCCGATTCCGCAGCTGCCACCGGACAGGCCGTGGGACGTCGAGCGCCACGTCCAGCGGGACCCGCTGCCGATGGGTCGGGTGGGGCTCAACCCGTGGAGCGACGAGCCAGCAGCCGGCGCCCCGCCGGCCGGCGAGCCGATCATCGCGTTCCTCATCGTCAAGTCGATGCTGCTCACCGGCTTCGACGCGCCGATCGAACAGGTCCTCTATCTCGACCGCCCGATCCAGGACGCCGAACTCCTCCAGGCCGTGGCCCGGGTCAACCGTCCTGCTCCGTTGAAGGACCACGGCCTCGTCGTCGACTACTACGGGGTGCTGGCCAACCTCACCGTGACGCTCGCCGCCTACCGCGACGAGGCGGACAACGACGCGACGCCGCTGGACGGTATGCGCCCACTGACCGAGGAGATCCCCGGCCTGCGGCGGGCGGCCGAGGAACTCTCCGCTTTCCTTGCCGAGTTGGGCATCGCCCAGGGTCTCGACGAACCGCGCGGCCGCGACCGAGCCGTGAAGGGCCTGCGTGATCCGGCGCAACGGGCCGCCTTCGATGACCTGTTGGGCGCGTTCACCGACGCCCTGGACCGGGTCCTGCCCCACGAGGAGGCCCTGCGGCACGTGGGGGACGCCCAGCGCTGGGTACTCCTTCAGAAGCGGGCACGCTCTCTCTACCGGGACGCGCCGGGCGGCCTCTTCTCGCTTCGTTCCTACGGGCGCAAGGTGCGGGCCCTGATCGCCGACCACCTGGAACTCCCCGAGATCCGGCAGGAGATCGCACCCGTCCCCATCACCGACCCGCACTTCGACCAGGCCGTGGAGACCATCGCGCAATCCGACGTGGAACTGGCCGTCGCAGAGCAGGTGCACGGCTTGCGGTACCACTTGGAGCAGCGGGAGAAGGCGGAGCGTCCGCTGGTGTACAAGAAGCTGTCCGAGTCGCTTGATGAGGTGCTCCGCGAGTTCGACGGACGGTGGGAGGAGATCAACAAGCGCCTTGGCCCGCTGCTTGAAGAGGCGCGGCGACAGAAGGAGGACGATCCCCTGGTCGCCGCGCTCTCGCCGGCCGAGAAGCTGCTCCACTCCCAGCTTCATGCCCATCTCAACGCCGAGGACAGCCCGTTCGGGACGATCGAGCCGGAGCTGCTGCGCGACCTGACGCACCAGCTCTGCGAGACGATCACGGCGGAGGTCGGTCTGGCCTCGTGGGACGACCGGGAGGAGCACCTTCAGCGGCTGCAGAACCGAATCCTGCTCGTGCTACGGAAGGCACTCCAGAAGGCCGGGAAGCCTCGCGACCGCGCCGCCGCCGAGGTCATCGCCCGGTCCCTCACGGGTCACGTCCAGGCATACCAGGCTCGCTATCGCCAGGCCAGCGACCGCTGACAGTGGCAGCCGCTAGATTGCCCGATATGTGCTCACGCTCCTCGGTGGCCCCCGATCAGCCCGTCCTCCGCGACGGCGATCGCCTGAGCCTGGACGGCCGCGCCTTCACCGTGCGGGTCAGCGGGCGGCGCAAGCGGCTCGGCCTGACGGTGGACCGTGACGGTTCGCTGATCCTGCACGTCCCGGCGCGGTGCGACTCCGAGCGCGCGGCGGAGTTCGTCCGGCAGAGTCACGGCTGGCTGGAGGAGAAGAGCGACCTCCAGCGGCGGCGGGCACCCCGCAACGCCGTCCGCCGCATGGCCGAGGGCGAGACCTTCCGCTATCTCGCCCGGGACTACCGGCTGCGGCTGGCTGGCGGGGTCGATCCGGAGGGGGCGACGGTGCGCCTGGTCGCGGGCGAGTTGCTGGTGGATCCCGAGGCCGCGCCGACGCCCCTGGCCCGCAAACGCGCGGTCGCCGACTGGTACGCCCGCGTCGGCCTTCGGTGGGCGCGAACCCACATGCAGCCGTGGGCCGGTCGCATGGACGTCCCCGAACCCACGCTCGCCGTCCGGGACGTCGGCCGCCACTGGGGCACCTACCGGCGGGTGGACACCGGCGACGCGGGTCGGATGGCCCTGCACTGGGCGGTGTTCCAGCTACCCCCACCGCTCATCGACTATGTGATCGCCCACGAACTTGCACACGCGAGAGTCGCGGGCCACGGACCGGACTACTGGCGCCTGCTGCGGCGTGCCATCCCTGAGTGTCAGGAACGCAAGGCCGAGCTGGACGAGATGGGCCGCGGCCTCTGGCTGGGGGAGCTCGCCGAGTAGCAGCCTCTCCGGGCAGGGGCTTCATTCAATTGTCACGCTTCGTATCGACGTTATATCTTCCTGGAGATGACAGGGCGGGACGGTCAAACCGTCATACCGGGGAGGGAGTGCCCGTGAATCCGGTGCACATCAGGCAGGTGCGAGAGGCGCTGGAGGAGCGGTTCCGCGCTCACATCGACATGGGCGACCGCCAGTGGCCATCGGATGAGGACCGGGACCAGGCATTCCTGAGTCGTGCCCTCGCGGCGTTGGCGATCCAGATCGAGCATGGATGCGGCGACAAGGAAGCCGCGCACGCCGTTTTCGACGGCATGCGGGACCAGGGTCTTGACGCGGTGGGCGTGGAGCCCGGCGAGAAGCACGCGCGGATCTCGCTCGTACAGGCCAAATGGCACAACAAGGGCACCGCCGGCCTCGGGGAGAAAGAGGCGGGCCGGATGCTCGACGGTCTCGACCTGGTGCTGAACTGCGACTTCGAGGACTTCGAGGACCGGTTCCAGCCCCATGTGCCGTCGGTGGTCAATGCGATCGAGAGCGGTTCGCCCAAGGTGGTCCTGGTCATCGCGCTGATGACCGCCGATCCCCTGCACCCCAACGTCGTCAAGTCCCTCAAGCGAAAGCTCGCGCGGCTGAACTACGGCGACGATGAGATGGTGACCTACAAGGTCCTCGACGTCAGGGACTTCCGACGTGCCATCCTCGGGGATGCTGGCGCCCCCAACATCGACCTGGCTGTCACACTGCAGAACTACGGGCGGGAATCCGACCCTTACAACGCCTACTACGGCACCGTTTCCGTTCCCGAGATCGCGGCATGGTACGAGAGACACGAAGACAGTCTCTTTGCCAGAAACATTCGCGATCCCCTCGATGTCAGCGACGTCAACCTCAAGATCAAGAACACCCTTGTCCAGGAACCCCACCACTTCTGGTACCTCAGCAACGGAATCACGCTGCTCTGCGACACCGTCAACAAGACGGGCGTGACCGACCAGGCAGGGCGGCTTGGCACCTTCAAGCTCAGGGGCGCCAGCGTGGTCAACGGGGCGCAAACGGTCAGTGCCATCCACAAGGCATGTGCGGCGGATCCCGATAGCGCGTCTCGGGGGCGGGTGCTGGTTCGGCTGATCTGCCTGGAGGACTGCCCTGAAGGGTTCGGCGAAGCCGTCACCACCAGCACCAATACCCAAAATCCCATCAGGGAACGCGACTTCAAATCACTCGACGCGACGCAGCTCCGGCTTCGCGAGGACTTCTCACTCTCCCTACACCTCCTCTATGTGATCAAGCGGGGCGAAGCATCACCCCCTCCCGAGGACAAGGGCTGCACCATCGAGGAGGCGGCCACCGCCCTCGCCGCCCTGCATCCGGATGCCTCGCTGGCCGCGAAGGCCAAGCGCGACATCGCCCATCTCTGGGAGCGAGGCACCTACGACCGGCTGTTCGTCGAGTCGATCACCGTCTACCGGGTCTGGCACAGCGTCCAGTTGCTGCGCGCCGTGCGGCATCGTCTCGACCAGCTCAAGCCGGGGCTGAAGGGACGCGGCCTGGCAGCGGCAACCTATGGCGACCTGCTGATCACCCACGTCATCGGCCGCCAACTCAGCATCAGGTCCCTCGACGCCCCAGACTTCGAAAGATCGTCCGAATTCCACGAGGCTGTCGAGCGAACCGAATCCGTGCTGCGCTGGCTTCTACATTCGATCAATGTATATGGGCGCAATACACAGGTGCTGTCCACGCTCCGCAACGAAGAGCGGGCACCGTCCCTGGTGAAAGGTATCCGTGTGGGCACGGAATCCACTGCCCAACCGCCTGCCCTGAACGCCAGGAACCTGGTGAGGCCAAGCAATGGGAACGCGGTTCCCCTACTCATCCAGCACCAACGCATCTCTCCGGGAACGGAATTGGAATTCCGCCCGGTGCAGAAAGTACAGGCCCGTGAGATGTACGAGTGGCTCGCCGAGGACGAACGCCGAGCCTGGGCTATTTGGCGGAACGACTCCAAGGCGCCGCTCGTCTGGGCAGTGGACGGTAATGCATACTCTCCCAGCGGGCTCACTCGGATGATGCGACGTTTGGCCTCGGGAAGGGACCAGCACGTTCAGGGCACTCTCAACTGGTTCGTCCCAGGTGAGGGATCGTTGGTGGACCTCGCGGAGCAGATTCGGGCCGAAGTGGACGCCGAGGCGGAAGAGGCTCCCTGAGCGCTCCCCCGGCACCGACCGCATCAGGCCGCGGGGGCAGCGTCGAACGCCGACGCTTGAGGAACGTCGAGTTCGGCCCAGATGGTCTTGCCCTCGCCGACGTAGCGGGTGCCCCAGCGGCGGGCCAGTTGGGCGACCAGGAACAGGCCGCGGCCGCCCTCGTCCAGGGTCCTGGGGTGTCGCAGCCGCGGCGAGGTGCTGCTGGTGTCCGCCACCTCGCAGGTGAGGACGGACTGCCGGATGAGCCGCAGCCTGACCGGGCCGCTCGCGTACCGGATGGCGTTGGTGACCAGCTCGCTGACCAGCAGCTCCGCGGTCATGGTCAGGTCCGTCAGGCCCCAGCGGGACAGCTGTTCCCCGGCCTCGGCGCGGGCGTTCGCCACCACGGCCGGGTCGGAGGGGAACTCGAAGGAAGCGACCCGCTCGGCGGTCAGCGCGTGGGTGCGGGCCAACAGCAGGGTCACGTCGTCGAACGGCGGGCCGCCGCCCAGGCGCTCGGTCGCCGCCGTGCACAGCTCCTCCAGGGGCCGGCCCGGCCGGGCCAGGGCCTGCCCGAGGCGGGTCATCCCGACGTCGATGTCCTGGTCGGGCGACTCGACGAGCCCGTCGCTGTAGAGCGCGATCAGGCTGCCCTCGGGAAGCTCCAACTCGGCGGGCTCGAAGGGCAGTCCGCCGAGCCCCAGCGGGGGCCCGGCCGGGAGTTCGGGGAAGGAGACCTCGCCGTCCGGGGTGACGATGGCGGGCGGTGGGTGGCCGGCCCTGGCCAGCGTGCACCGCCGGCTGATCGGGTCGTAGACGGCGTACAGGCAGGTGGCGCCCAGCACGGTCGCGGCGGCGGCGGCCTGGTCCCCCGTCTCCTCCTCGATGACCCGGATCGCCCAGTCGTCGAGGTGGGCGAGCAGCTCCTCGGGCGGCAGTTCCATGTCGGCGAGGGTGCGCACCGCCGTCCGCAGCCGGCCCATCGTCACGGCCGCGGTGACGCCGTGCCCCACCACGTCGCCGACGACGAGGGCGGCCCTGGCCCCGGAGAGCTGGATCACGTCGAACCAGTCGCCGCCCACGCCCCCTCCCCCGTCGCGGGCCTGGGCCGGCAGGTACCGGGACGCCACGTCCAGCGCGATCCCCCCGATCAGCCGGCTGGGCAGCAGGCTGCGCTGCAGGGCGAGCGCGGCGGCCCGTTCCCGGCTGTAGCGGCGGGCGTTGTCGACGCACACCGCGGCCCGGTCCACCAACTCGCGGGCGAGCAGCAGGTCGTCCGACACGAAGGGGGCGGGATTGGTCGACCGCAGGAAGATCGCCTGCCCCAGCGTCACACCCCGGGCCCGCAGGGGGACGACCAGCAGCGAGTGCAGGCCGAACTCGCGCATCGTCCGCGCCCGCTCGGGGTAGTCCCGTGCCCACGACTCCTCGTCGGGGTCGAGCGAGGGGATCAGCATGGCGTCGCCGTCGACGAGGTACCGGCTGTCGTGGTGGGGCGGCAGGAAGCCGACGTGCTCGCCGAGCCTGTCGACCGCCTCGGGGGTCCCCTCGCGCACCGACCGCAGGCCGCAGCGCCGCATCAGGGGGCTGGTGTCGACGGCCTGGACGGTCGGCTCGTCGCCGTGCAGCACCGGCTCAAGCAGGTCGACGGCGGCGAAGTCGGACAGCCGGGGAACGGCGACGTCGGCGAGTTCCTGCGCGGTGCGGCCCAGGTCCAGGGTGCTGCCGATCCGCACGCTCGCCTCCTTGATCAACGCCAGGCGCTGCCGGGCCTCCCACCGGTCGGTGACGTCCATGACCAGGTAGCACACGCCCCGCACCCGGTCCTCGTCGTCGACGAGCGGGAAGAACGAGCTGGAGTAGGCGTGCTGGCGCCGCGGATCGGCCCAGCTCCACCCCGTGTACTCGTGGTCGATCAGCGGCGTGCGGGTGTCCCGCACCTCGGCCATCAGCCGCTCGAGCTCCTGGGCGTCGAGGCCGGGCAGCAGGTCGCTGAGCCGGCGGCCGAGCCGCTGCTCGCGCGGCACGCCGCCGGCGCGTTCGAGGGTGTCGTTGAGCCACACGTAGCGCAGCTCCGTGTCCATCACGGCCATGCCGATCGGCGACCGGGTGAGGAGCCCTTCGAGCAACGACCCGCTCACGGTCTGCGACGGGTTCCGCTCGCCCGCGGAGACGAGGAAGCACTCCCGGCCGTCGAGCGAGAAGGGCGGCGAGACCCGCAGGTGGGCCTCGACGTGCCGGCCGTCCCTCGCCCGGACGGTCGCCGTGCCGGCCCAGCTCGCCCCGGTGCGGCACCGGCGGACCACCGCCGCCGCCCGCACCCGGTCGCCCGGCGCCGTCAGCAGCGTGGCCGCGGAGCGCCCCACCACCTCGGCCGCCGGATAGCCGAGCAGTTCCTCCGCCGCCGCGGTCCAGCCCAGGACGGTGCCGCCGGGGCCGATGACCACGGTGGCGGCGTTCGCCACCTCGAGCGGCCCAGGACTGCCCCGCGGGGTGAACCCGAGTTCGGACTCGGGCCGATCCTCGTCGGACGCCACCCCTCGATGATGCGCCCTCGGGTGGCGGCCCGCAGCCTGACTCCCGCCGGTCACCACCGTCGCCGAGCGGCCCCGAAGCCGAAACCCCTTTCCCTCGGCTGGCGCGGCAGGAGAAACTGGCAGGGACGGTGCACGGGGCGATCACCGGTCGTCCCTCCTTCGCCGCGCCGACGCCGACGGGAGGCGAGCCATGGCGAGACCGGCGGTCGGGGCGGCGTTACAGCACTGTGCCGAGTGCGGCGGATACGCGTACGGCGGCGCACCTGCCTGTACCGCCTGCCGCCAGCTGGTGGACGGCATCGTGGAGGACGCGTGGTCCGCCTTCGCGCACCAGTGGGACGCCCGCGGCCCGCGGGAGGCGGCGGTGCTCGGCGAGATGGTGGCAGCCGAACCCGACCGCCACGACTGGCGGGTGGTGGACGCCGCGCTCGACAGACTGGCCTGCTCGGAATGCGGTGAACGGCTCAGCCGCGGTCCCGTCGGCTGCTCGGCCTGCGATCTCGCGCACGGCTTTCGTTATGTCGCGATCGAGACGGACCGGCCCGGTGTCCCGCCGGGCAACGAACACGCCATCCGAGTCAACGTCTCGGTCGTGCGCCGGCCGCAGATCACCTCGGAGAAAGAGGTCCTCGCCCGCCGCCTGGTGCTACCGCACCTCCTGGTGGGTCTTCTGCCGACCATCAGGCAGGCCCAGCGGTTGAGCGCCATGATCAAGAGAGGCCCGCCGACACAGGGGACCCGCCTCATCGAGCGGGCCATCGAGGAAACGCTCGGGCGCCAACGCGACGGCGGCGGCCCTCCCCGATGAGATGGCCGCCCCGCCCCTGCCCCCGCCTCGCCGAGTTCGGCCGGTGCCGGGCCACTACGGCGGCCCGGCTCACTCCCACTCGATGGTGCCCGGCGGCTTGCTGGTGATGTCGAGGGTGACGCGGTTGACGTCGCGCACCTCGTTGGTGATGCGGTTGGAGATCCTGGCCAGCAGGTCGTAGGGGAGCCGGGACCAGTCGGCGGTCATGGCGTCCTCGGAGGAGACCGGGCGCAGCACGATCGGGTGGCCGTAGGTGCGGCCGTCGCCCTGGACGCCGACGCTGCGGACGTCGGCCAGCAGCACGACCGGGCACTGCCAGATGTCGCGGTCGAGGCCGGCGGCCGTCAGCTCCTCGCGGACGATCGCGTCGGCCTCGCGCAGGATCTCCAGGCGGTCCCTGGTGATCTCGCCGACGATCCGGATGGCGAGGCCGGGGCCGGGGAACGGCTGGCGGTGGACGATCTCGTCCGGCAGGCCGAGCTCCTGGCCCACCATCCGCACCTCGTCCTTGAACAGCTTGCGCAGCGGCTCGATCAGCTCGAACTCGAGGTCCTCTGGCAGGCCGCCGACGTTGTGGTGGGACTTGATGTTGGCGGTGCCGGTGCCGCCGCCGGACTCCACCACGTCCGGGTAGAGGGTGCCCTGGACGAGGAACGCCACGTCCTCGCCGACCGCGCCCGCCTCGGCGACCAGCTCGGCCTGGGCCTGCTCGAAGACCCGGATGAACTCTCGGCCGATGATCTTCCGCTTCTGCTCCGGGTCGGAGACCCCGGCCAGGGCGGCGAGGAAGCGCTCCGCCGCGTCGACCACCACCAGCTTGACGCCGGTCGAGGCCACGAAGTCCTTCTCGACCTGCTCGGTCTCACCCTTGCGCATCAGGCCGTGGTCGACGTACACGCAGGTCAGCTGCTCGCCGATGGCGCGGTTGACGAGGGCGGCGGCCACCGCCGAGTCCACGCCGCCCGAGAGGCCGCAGATGGCCCGCTTGCTCCCGACCCGGGCGCGGATCGCGGTGACCTGCTCCTCGACGATGGAGCCGGTGGTCCAGGACGGGGTGAGCCCGGCGCCCCGGTAGAGGAAGTGCTCCAACACCTGCTGGCCGTAGGTGGAGTGCAGCACCTCGGGGTGGTGCTGCACGCCGTAGAGCCGCCGCTCGTCGTTCTCGAAGGCGGCGACCGGAACGGTGTCGGTGGCGGCGGTGACGGTGAACCCCTCGGGGGCCGCGGAGCAGGCGTCGCCGTGCGACATCCACACCTGCTGCTCGGCCGGGGTGCCCTCGAAGAGCGTGGAGGACGCCCCGACCACGCTGAGCACGGTGCGCCCGTACTCGCGGGCGCCGGTGTGCTCGACGGTGCCGCCGAGCGACTGCGCCATCAGCTGGAAGCCGTAGCAGAGGCCGAGGACCGGCACGCCCGCGGCGAACAGCGCCGGGTCGATGCCGGGGGCGCCCTCGGCGTAGACGGAGGAAGGACCGCCGGAGAGGATGATCGCGCGCGGCTTGCGGGCCAGCATCTCGGCCACCGGCATGGTGGACGGGACGATCTCGCTGTAGACGCGGGCCTCGCGCACCCGGCGGGCGATGAGCTGGGCGTACTGGGCCCCGAAGTCGACGACGAGCACCGTGTCGAGGTCGGGGGCGGCCGGGTCTGCCACGTGTGCCACGAAGCTGCTGCCTTTCTTTCCGTCCGGCACTGCATGCCTTCCGGCAGTGGAACCGAGGGGGGTGTGCCACCGAGTCTAGATGGCATACTCGGAGGCATGCTTCGCGATGTGCCCCGCAGCCCGCTCTTTACCTATGGCACCGGCCCGGCCGGCTGCCATGGGACGCGCTGCGCACCGCACTGACCAGCGACTCCCACGCGCCCCGGGCCCCATGAGCGGCGGCCCGGGGCGCGCGTCATTGCCGGCCGTCCTCATCACACGAGGAGATCGATCGGACATGGACACCACCGAGACCGGCACCCAGGACCACGAGCGGCTGATCGCGGAGGCGCGCGGGCGGATCGACGCGCTCGACGCCCGCATCATCGAGCTGGTGCGGGAGCGCGTCGGGGTCTCCGAGGGGATACAGCACGCCAGGATCGCGGCCGGCGGCCGGCGCGTGCAGCTGACCAGGGAGAACGAGATCCTGCGCCGCTACCACGAGCAGCTCGGCGAGCCGGGCACCCGGCTGGCCATGACGCTGCTCGAACTCTGTCGCGGCCGCGCCTGACTGCGCCCCTGTGCGGCGCGTCACCCGTACGGAGCGTGACCGGTGCCGCGCCGGCTTCGTTGAAGGCAGTGTCCCCGGGGCGAAGAGACGCACCGGCCCTCCGCGGTGTGGCGAGGGTGGGTGCGTCGTGGGACCTCGCTCCGGTGCGGTGACCGGACGGCAGGGGACAGCAGGCCGGTCACGACCTCGGGCGGCCGGTTCCCGGGACGCCGGGGGCCGGCCGCCGTACTCTTGCGGGATCGCCTCCGCATCCCGCACGATGCAGTGAGAACCGAAGACGAGTTGGCGGATCAGGCGTACCCCCCTCCAATGGTCCGACCAACGGCAGCGGTGTCTACCCCCCGGGCACTGCCGCGCAGCACCGGGCGCCGCCCTGTCGCCCGTGCTGAGAGAAGGGGCCCCGGCCGGGATGGCCGGGGCCCCTTCGTCGTGTGGTGCGTCGGGTGGTTCGTTGACGTTCGGCCGGGCCCGGCGATCAATTCCAAACACGGTGTTTCCATTTCGTGACCATAACTGGCACAACTCTTTCCGCTTGTGGCCAGTCGGAACAGGTGCATCACGACATCCCCCCACTCACACCGCACCCATCTTCGAGAGGGCCTAGATGAAGCTCCGCCGGGCACTGGCGGCCACCGCCGCCACCGCCGTTCTGGCTCCCGCCGCTCTGCTGGCGACCGCGAGTGCCGCCCAGGCGACGGAGGAGGAGCCCACTCCGGGGGCCACCCAGGAAGAGGTGGTGGAGGAGACCCCGGTCCCGGAAGCCACGGAGACCGAGGCGCCGGAGACCGAGGCGCCCGCCGAGGAGACCCCGGACGAGCCGGGCGACCTGGAGCCGAGCACCCCGGAGACCGAGGCCCCCGAGACCGAGGCGCCGGAGACCGAGGCTCCCGAGGAGGAGACCCCGGGCGAGGAGACCCCCGAGGTGCCCGAGGAGCCCGAGGAGCCGCTGCCGGGCGAGGAGGAGTGCGTCGACTGGGCGTTGGACGCGCCCGTCGCCACCGAGCTGATCGGCCTGCCGTCCACCGTGGTCGCCGGCGAGTGGTCAGAGTTCACCTACCGGATCACCAACACCCTGGACGAGCCGGTCGACGCGCTGCACGCGTTCGTCGCCGCCGAGGCCGTCGACACCAACGCGAGCTGGGAGGACTCCTGGTTCACGCCCGAGCTCGAGTGGTCCGTGGACGGCCGGTGGGTCCCGATCGAGGACGAGTTCGGCTACTTCGGCAGCACCGACACGCTGGCACCCGGTGAGTACGCCGAGGCCCGGATGCGGCTGCGGGTGCCGGCCTCCGCCGAGGGCTTCGGCTGGGCCATGACCTCCGGCGTGTACGTGGACGCCGACGGCGTCTGCCAGGACTCCGACTGGAACGTCTACGAGTTCGACGTGGTCGCCCCGGGCTCCGACGTCGAGGGGCCGGACGACGCCGAGGGCAGCGAGGTGGTCGGCAACCGCCCGGCGCCGCAGGGCGGCCTGGAGCAGATCCCGACCAACGGCCGGCTGGCCGAGACCGGTTCCGACTCCCGGCTCCCGCTGTTCGCGCTGGCCGGCGCGACGGCCGTGGCGCTCGGCGTCGGCACCATGGTCACCGTCCGCCGCCGCCAGAACGGCGCCGCCGCGGCCTGACGGCCGCCCACCGACCGAAGGGGTCCGCTCCCAATCCCCCGGGGGGCGGGCCCCTTCGCCGTGCGCGCCGGCCCGGCAGGTCCGAGAGCGCACGAGCGGCGGCTCAGCGCATCCGCAGCGCCTTCATGACCCGCAACGAGCGGTTCAGGAACGTCGCGTAGCCCCGGTCGTCGAGGCCGAGCGCCGGGCCCATCGGCACCAGCCGCTGCTCGGCCACGGTCTGCGACTCGGTGTACTTGAGGATCCCCTCGGCGCCGTGCCGCCGGCCGAGCCCGGAGTCGCCCATGCCGCCCATCGGGGCCCGGACGCTGCCGTAGGCCGCCGCGTACGCCTCGTTCACGTTGACGGTGCCGGTGCGCAGCCGGGCCGCGAGCCGCCTGGCCCGCCTGGCATCCCGTGACCAGACGCTGGAGTTCAGGCCGTAGGGCGTGGCGTTGGCCCGGTCGACGGCGTCGTCCTCGTCGGTGAACCGGTAGACCGAGACCACGGGACCGAAGGTCTCCTCCGCGCACACCAGCATCTCGGGCGTGACACCGTCGAGCACGGTCGGCTCGTAGAAGTACGGGCCGAGGTCCGGGCGGGCACGGCCGCCCGCGAGCACGGTCGCGCCGCGCGCCACCGCGTCCGTCACATGCCGGGTGACGGCGTCGAGTTGGGCCTGCGAGACGAGCGAGCCGACGTCCGTGCCGTAGTCGAGCGGGGCGCCGAGCCGCAGCTCGGCGGTGCGGGCCGCGAACCGGCGCAGGAACTCGTCGGCTATCGAATCGTGCACGTACAACCGCTCGACGGAGACGCACAGTTGACCGGCGGACGAGAAACAGCCGCGCACCGCGCCGGCCACCGCGCGGTCCAGGTCGGCGTCCCCGAGCACCAGCATGGCGTTCTTGCCGCCCAGCTCCAGGCTGACGCCGATCAGCCTGGCGGCCGCGCCCCCGGCCACCTCGCGGCCGGTGCGGGTGGAGCCGGTGAAGGTCACGTAGTCGGCGTGCCTGACCAGCAGCGGGCCGACGACCGGCCCTTCGCCGAGCACCACCTGCCAGACGTCCGCAGGCAGCCCGGCCTCCACCAGCAGCCGGCGCGCCCACAGGGCGGTCAGCGCGGTCCTGGTGTCCGGCTTCATCACCACCGCGTTGCCGGCGACCAGGGCCGGCAGCGCGTCGCCCGCGGAGAGTTCCAGCGGGTAGTTCCACGGCGAGATGTGCCCCACCACCCCGCGCGGATGGCGCAGTTCGTGGACCCGGGTGAGCACCGGGAACGCGCCGGCCCGCCGCCGGGGACGCAGGTAGCCTGGCGCGGCGCGGCCGTAGTGGCGGGCGGCGGCCAGCACGGCCTGCACCTCCTCGTGCGCGTGCAGCCTGGCCTTGCCGGTCTCCAGCTGGATCAGGTCGAGCACCTCGCCCTGCCGGCGGAGCAGCAGGTCGTGGAGGCGCAGCAGCACGGCGGCCCGGTGCCGCACCGGGCGGGCGGCCCAGGCGCGCCCGGCGGCGCGGGCGCGGTCGAAGGCCGCGGCGACGTCGTCCTCGGTGGCGATCGGCAGCTCGGCGAGCGGCTCGCCCGTCAACGGGCTGTGGACGGTGGCGGGTTCGCCGCCCGGCACGCCGTGGGTCAGTCGCGCCACCAGCTCCGGGGTGACCACGCGGGCGGCGCGGGCCCGTGTCTCGGACAGCGGGGTCGTCATAGCCGGAGGGTACGACCGGGCACGGGCCACTGCCTACCGGTCGGTAACGACTTTCGGCCGCGGGGAACCTCGTAGGGAGCCTCGTGGGGAGAGCGGAACGGCCGTCAACCGTCGGCCCGGTAGCTGCCGGCGGTGACGTCGGCGATCTCGGCCAGCCGCTCCTGCTCGCCGGCCGGCCCTCGCACCATCACGATGTGGTACGAGCCCTCCACCAGCAGCACCCGGTTGTACGCGACGAGGTCGGCGCCGTCCTCGCGCCAGCCGAACACGCCGTCGGCCATCCGCACGTTGCCCACCCGGGTCTCGATGAGCCCCGACGAGGTGGCGTACTGGTAGGCGCGCTGGGCGGCCAACTCCGGCTGCCCGGTGAGCTGGTAGTCCATCGGGTCGTCGCCGAACTCCTCCGCGCCGTCCCGGCCGGCGACCACCAGGATCTCCAGGTCGCCCTCGCCGTAGATGATCTGCCCGTTGCCGTTCGGCCCCTGGCGCTGCCAGCCGTCCGGCACGGCGAGGGCGAAGCCCGCCTCGTCCACCACGGCGCCGAAGCCCTCGGGCGGCGGCGCGGGCTCCTGGTCGCCCTCGGCGGGCGACGGCTCGCTGTCGCCCTCCTCGTTCTGGTCGGCCGCCTGGCCGCTCTCCCCTGCCGTGGGCTCGTCGGCCGGATCCTGCTCGCCGGCGGGCGGCGCCTCGGCCTCCGGGCGGCCCTCGCTCGCGTTGCCGTCGTTCGACGCCGGCCTGGTCTCCGGCTCGTCCGACATGAAGGCCAGCACATAGGCGACGGCACCGGCCAGGCCGAGCATCACCAGCGAGACCAGCGCCCGGCCGAGCCGGCGTGGGCTGCGTGGCCCGCGCTGGCGCGGCCGGCGGCGTGGGCCCACTATCTCGCCTCGGCGCCGCAGGATCGGCAGCCGGCGCGGATCGGAGGGGCGCCCCGGCTCCAGCGCGGGCGGCGGCGCGGTCGCGGTGCTCCGGCCCACCTCGGGCTCGGGCGCGCTGCGCAGCAGCGAACGCAGCCAGCCGCGCAGCTCCTCGGCGCTCGGCCGCTCCGTCGGGTCCTGCCTGAGCAGCGACTCGATCACGGGGCGGAGCGCCCCGCAGTCCTCGGCGAACGCCGGCTGCTCGGCGCAGACGGCCTGGGTGAGCTCGGCCGCGCTCTCCTCCGGGTAGGGCGGGTGGCCCTGCACCACGCGGAAGAGCAGGGCGCCGAGGGCCCAGAAGTCGGCCGCCGGGCCGACCGGCGGGGCCAGCCGCCAGTGTTCGTACACCGGGCCCGCCTGCTCGGGCGCCCAGCGCTCGGTGACGGCGCCGACCGTCATGATGCGCGCCTGTCTGGCCCGCTCGGCGGCCAGCGCGCTGTCGGGGCCGCGGTACCGGTCGACGGCCGCGTCGCCAGCCGGCTGCGACTGGTACGCGAACTGCGGCCGCGGCTCCTCCTGTTGGTGGGGCAGCCGCACCTGCGGGATCTGCTGCGAGTGGTGCGCGGGCTTCGGCGGCGGCTCCCACCCGGTGCGGGCCGCCGGCTGGTTCGAGCGGCCGGCGGCCGGCAGCGCGGCCGGCGAGCCGCAGCGCCGGGCGGCGCCGGCCTGGGTGCCGG
>NZ_BAAGPR010000110.1:0-27209 GCF_054783955.1 Streptomyces mayteni
GTCGGCCCGGCCGGCGGCCAGCAGCGCCGGCACCGCCTCCCTGGCGAGCGCGGCCAGCGCGGCCGCGGGGGCGGCCGCGTCGAGGGCCAGGTCGAGGGCCCGGCCCGCCCGTTCCGCGGCCGCTTCCGGGTCGCCGCCGCAGCCGTCGGCGACGGCCAGGCAGCGCAGCGCCCACGGGTTCGGCGCGGCGGCGAACGACCGCTCCCAGCTGCGCCGCGCCTGCGCGCGGTCGCCGGCGTGCCACTGGGCGACGCCCAGGTGGTAGTCCGTCAGCGGGCCGCCTGGCGCGCACTCGAGACGGTCCCGCCAGGCGGGCGAGACCAGCGAGGGGCCGGGCAGCGAGGGGCCGGGCACGGCGCCGGCCGCCGGTTCGGGGAACCGGCCGGCGTCGAGCAGTTCCAGCCAGGGCCGCTGCTCGGATCCGAGGGTCCCGGGGTCGAACGGGGTGCCTGGCAGTTCGTGGCCGCCGCGGGCCACCTCGAGGGCGCCCCAGCCCGAACCGACGTGCAGGGTCTCGGTCGGGGCGTGGTCGGCGTGCGGCAGCCAGGCCGCGTAGGCGGCGTCGAGCGCGGCCGCCGGCAGCGCCTCGGCCAGCCGCTCCTCGGCCTCGGCGCGGGCCCGTACCCAGTCGGCGCCGTGTGTCGCGGCCGGGTCGGCGGCGAGCGGCCCGTACGCCTCGACCCAGCTCAGCTCGGCGCCGGCCGGCAGCGGCACGTGTTCCAGTTGGGTGCGGGCGAGCCCTGACTGGATCTCGGCGTAGCCGCCGGTGCCCGGTTCGGTCAGCCAGCGCTGCCAGCGCCGCCCACCGGGGCCGGCGCCCCAGACGAACAGCTTGCGGCCGCGCAGCGCCGCCGTGGACGTCTGCACCAGTCCGGTGCCGGTCTCGTCCAGCGCCGCGATCCACTTCCGAGCGGCCGCCGGCACCTCGTAGAAGTGGTCGGCGGGGTACGCGCCGCGCAGCGGGAAGCTGTGGTCGGTGCCCTCCCAGCGGGGGGCGGGGATGAGGCGCAGGGCGCGCTCGTAGCCGAAGTGCCAGGTCTGCTCGGCGGGGACGAGGACCCGGGTGCCCTCGGTCTCCGGCACGGCGGTGTTGGACCACCAGTAGACGGGGACGGTGGTCTCGTGCGGGTTGCGGATCCGGATGCCGGCGTGCAGGAAGTCGGATCCCTCGGGCAGCCACAGGTCGACCTGGAACGGGGTGTCGCGCAGCCGCTCCCACTCCCACAGGCGCAGCATCGGGCCGCCGTCGGGGGCGGGGACGACGGCGGCGTGCAGCGGGGCGCAGGAGAGGGTGGTGTGTCCGGTGGCGCCGATGTTCCACTCGATGCCGCCGGAGAACCAGGCGCCGTTGAGCGCGAAGTCGGCGGGCTGTAAAACGGGGTTGGTGTAGAGCAGTTCGCGTCCGGTGGGCTTGTGCAGGAGCGAGTGGACGCGGCCGCCGTAGCCGGGGAGTACGGTGGCCCGCAGCCGGTCGTTCTCGATGACGATGACATCGACCGCGGTGGGGACGCGCTCCCTGGTGTAGCCGTCCCTGATCCGGGTGGGCAGCACGGTGGTGAGCGGCGCGTAGCCGATCTGGCGGGCCATCTCGGGGGGCAGCGTAGCCCGTTGCTCCTCGCTGACGCGGTGCGGGTCGCGGCGGGGCAGCAGCGGGGGCAGCGGGTTCTCGGGGCCGAGGGCGGCCGCCGGGAGGGTGCGGGTGTCGCGTCTGATGGTGGTGGTGCCGCGGCCGGTCGCGCCGGTGCCCTTCTCCGCCGTGGACGCAGCCCGTGCCGTGGATGCCGCCATGCTCGCTCCCCGTGTTCCCGTCGCGCTCCGAGCGCCGCCGGTCGGCCGCGTGATCACCATTGGACACGTTGAGCCGGTCGGGTGAACAGGGGGCGAGGTGGCCGTGGCGGGTGGCTAGGGCCTGTCTTCCGGATCTTCGTGGGGCCGCGACGCCAGCTACGGCACCTCGCTGCGTTACCCCACGCCGCGGAGCGGCATGTCAGGCGCCGCGCGCGAATACGGCCACGTATGAGCTGCGCCGCGGTCGATGTGCGGCTCCGCCGCGTGGGGCGCCTTGCGCGAAGCGAACGGGGGCACTCCCCCAAGCACTCCGTGCAGGGGGCACCCCCACCCAGGCCGCCAGGCCTGGGGGAGCACTGCATCTGACGCCGCGGCCTGATCCACGAAGACCCAAAAGACAGGCCCTAGCCGCGGGCGCGCCGCTTGCGGCGGTGGTGGCTCCAGAACATGCCGGCGAGCATGCCGAGGATGGCGGTGCCGAGGAGCACCACCCACAGCGGCAGGCGCACCTCGGGGATCAGCAGGTGGACCTTGGTGGTCCTGGTGTTCTGGAAGATGAAGACCAGGACGAGGACGCTGATCAGGGCGGCGACGACCCGGCTGGTGTTCCAGAAGCCGGGCCCCGCCGGGCGCCCGGCCGCCGTGTCGGTGCCGGCGCCGGCGCCGCCGCCGGGCGCGGGGTCGTTCGGCCCTTGGTCGTTCGCTTCGGGACTCATGGTTCCAGCATGCGAGCGGGCCCGGGTTCTCGCCCGTCGGCCCGCCCGCCGCGCCCGACGGTCAGCGGATGGGGATGGTGACCGTGGACTGGTTGCCGGTGCCGAGCGTGCTGGCGCCGTTGCCGATGGCGTTCCACACCTCGACGCGGACCCGGCCGTTGCTCATGTCGCCCAGGCTGCCGGTCGACGAGGTCAGGCCGGCGGTCTGGGTGTAGTGCTCGTAGCCGGGCACCGGGTCGGTGGCGAAGTACCGGTAGGTCTCCACCCGGTCCCAACTGCCGTCGCTTGTGCGGTCGTAGGAGACCCGCACCTGCGGCCCGTTGGCGACCGTGGTGCCGGCGTCGACCAGCAGGTCGAAGGCGGTGGAGCCGCCGGTGTAGGCACCGGTGACGCCGTTGGCGGTGAAGGTCTGCGGCTGGTACGGGGTGCCGTCGCGGTTGACGCCGCCGGCCGAGGCGAGCGTGGCGCTGCTCGCGGAGCCGCCTGCCGAGCCCAGGGTGTTGTCGCCGCGCAGGTGGAGGGTGCCGCCGCCGGTGGGCGGTGGGGTGGTGCCGCCGCCCCTGGTCCAGACGGCGACGTAGTCGACCAGCATCGGGCGGCCTGGCACGGTGCTGGCGACGGGGGTGGCGCGGCCGGCCACGCCGTCCGGGAAGGCGCCGCCCATGGCGACGTTGAGCAGGATGAAGTAGCCGGCGTGGCTGGTCATGTTGGACCAGGTCGTGGCGTCCATCTGGGCCTGGCTGACCGAGTGGTAGAGCTGGTCGTCGACGTACCAGCGCAGCTCGTTGGGGGTGACGCTGCGGTCCCACTCGAAGCGGTAGGTGTGGAACGCGGACTGGCAGCTGGCGCCCGGGCAGGCCCGGCTGTTGCCGAGGCCGTTGTTCTCGTTGCAGGGGCCGCCGGGCGCGGTGCCGCAGTGCAGGACGCCCCAGACGGAGTTCAGCCCGTTGACGTTCTCCATGACGTCGAACTCGCCGATGCCCGGCCAGTTCCAGTAGTTGCCCCGGTAGGGCGAGCCGAGGGCCCAGAACGCGGGCCAGTAGCCGAGGGCGGCCTCGCCCGTGACGTTGGGCATCTGGATGCGGCCCTCGATGCGGAGGGTGCCGCCGGCGGGGGCCGTGAAGTCGGCGCGGCGGGTCTCGATCCGGGCCGAGGTCCAGTTGCCCGCGCCGTCGCGCAGCGGCGTGATGCGGAGGTTGCCGCTGCCGTCGAGGCTGAGGTTGTCGGGGGACGAGGTGTAGTTCTGGATCTCGCCTGTGCCCCAGTTGGCCGGGCCGCCCGGGTAGGAGTGGCCGGTGTCGATCTGCCAGTTGGTGCTGGAGGGGAGCGAGCCGGCGGCGCCGTTGAAGTCGTCGCTCCAGGCCAGGTTCCAGCCGGCGGGGTTCGGCACGTCCCCGCGCGCCGGGGAGGCGCCGGTGACCGAGGCGAGCAGCCCGGCGACGAGCAGCAGGCAGACGCCGGCTAAGCGGGTGACGGGCGCGGTCGCGCGCGCCGGGGAGTGGATCGAGCTCATGCGAGCGCCTTCCGGTGGGGGATGACGGGCGACTGAGAGCGCTCTCAGACAGTCTCTCGGCCCCTCTTATAAGGCCCACCACCCGACCCGTCAACGCCCGCAGCAGCGCGACGAGTCGACCTGCGGCGGCCCGGCCGGCGGGCAGTGCCCCACCGACCGGGCCGGCCGCCGGGCCCGAACCTAGGCGTAGACGCGCTCGACGAACTGGGCCAGCTGGTCGTCGGTCAGGGTCTTCGCCAGGTCGGCCTCGCTGATCATGCCGACGAAGCGCTTGTTCCCGTCGATCACCGGCAGCCGGCGGATCTGGTTGCTCTCCATCTCCTGGAGCACGTCGTCGACGTCCGCGTCGCTCGCGATCCAGCGCGGGGTGCCCTCGCACAGCTCCCCAGCCGTGATCTGCGACGGGTCGCGGCCGGCGGCGACGCACTTCACCACGATGTCGCGGTCGGTCAGGATGCCGCACATCCGCTCGTTCTGGTCGCTCACCGGCAGCGCCCCCAGCTCGTGCTCCCGCATCAGCTGCGAGGCGCGGTCCAGGGTCTCGGTGGCGGGAATCCAGTGGGCGCCGGGGCTCATGATGTCGGCGGCCGTGGTCATGGCGTCCCTCCTCGTTCGGGTATGTCCGCATTGCTCTCCCGCCATCCTCTCCGCTCTCGCGGCCGCCCGCCATTCGGGCGACCTGGCGGCCGACGAAAACGACCACCGATCACAGAGTGTCACGAGTCACTGACAGTCGGGTCAGCTCCGGAGCTCGAGCGGCGGCACCCCGGCCCCGGCGTCGAA
Source organism: Streptomyces mayteni (assembly GCF_054783955.1). Lineage (NCBI taxonomy): Bacteria > Bacillati > Actinomycetota > Actinomycetes > Kitasatosporales > Streptomycetaceae > Streptomyces > Streptomyces mayteni. Next base: position 4,801 of record NZ_BAAGPR010000110.1, read on the forward strand.
GCCGAAGACCAGTGCGTAGAGCGCCAACTCCGCCTCCACGGCCCGCCGGATGGTCTGCGCGCGGCGGAAGCCGTGCCCCTCCCCCGGGAAGGCCAGATAGGCGTGCGGGACGCCGCGCCCGGCCACCGCGGCCAGCATCCGCTCGGCCTGCACCGGCGGGCAGATCACGTCGTCCAGCCCCTGGAGCAGCACGAACGGCGCCCTGACCCGGTCGGCGTGGTTGACCGGCGAGCGGTCGCGGTAGCGCTCGGGCACCTTGTCGAGCGGCCCGATCAGGGACTCCAGGTAGTGGGACTCGAAGTCGTGGGTCTCGTCCACCGCCCAGCCGGCCAGGTCGAGGATGGGGTAGCTGATGGTGCCGCAGGCGAACCGCCCCTCGGCGGCCGGCGAGACCAGCGCGGCGGCGGTCGTCCAGCCGCCGGCGCTGCCGCCCCTGATGGCCAGCCGCCGTGGATCGGCGGCGCCCTCCTCGGCGAGGGCGGCCGCCACCGCCGCGCAGTCCTCGACGTCGACCACGCCCCAGCGCTCGCGGAGCCGGTTGCGGTAGGCGCGGCCGTAGCCGGTCGAGCCGCCGTAGTTCACCTCGGCGACGCCGATGCCGCGGGAGGTGAAGTAGGCGATCTCCAGGTCGAGTACCAGGGGAGCGCGGGAGGTTGGCCCGCCGTGCGCCCAGATCACGTAGGGCGGCCGCTCGTCCGCCGGGCCCACGGTGCCCGGGTGGTGCGGCGGGTAGAGCTGGGCGTGGATCTCGCGGCCGCCCGGGCCGGTGAGGACCCGGGCCCGCGGCCGCGGGTGGTAGGCGGGGTCGACGGCGTCGTGGTGGGGTTCGGCGATCACCCGGGTGTGCCCGCTCGCGGTGTCGAGGCAGACGATCTCGTGGTGCCGGTGCGGGGCGGCCGCGATGCCGGCGACCCGGGTGCCGCGCACGGCGAGCGCCGGCGACCACTCGGTCCAGGGCCCGGCCGCGTCGGCCAGTTCGCCGGTGGCCGGGTCGAGGATGCCGAGCCGCGCCGTGCCCCTGCCGTGCACGACGGCGATCGTGCCGTCGGCGAGCGGCGCGAACCAGCGGTGGCCCAGCTTCCACAGGGCGTCGCCGAACTCCTCCTCGCGCGGGCAGAGGTTGACGGCGTGTCCGGTGTCGGGGTCGACGCGGTGCAGGTTCCACCAGCCGGAGCGGTCGGTGACGGCCAGCAGGGTGCCGTCCGGTGCCCACTCGGCCTGGACGAGGGACTCGTCGGGGCCGCCGGCGATGGTGCGGGCGTCGGTCAGCAGGCCGTCGGCGGCGATCTCGGCGAGCCGCAGTTCGGTGCCGTCCCAGGGCATCCGCGGATGGTCCCAGGCGAGCCAGACGGCACGGCTGCCGTCCGGCGAGGGGCGGGGCCCGGTGACGAAGCGGTGCGTGGCGGCCGTCAGTTCGCGCACCAGGGAGCGGTCGTCGGCGGCCGATCCGTCGAGCGGCACGGCGACCGGCACCCGGCGCACGTCCCCTGGTCCCTCGCCGGTGAACTCCTCGAGCACGCACCACACCTCGTCGCCGTGCGGCACCGGGTCGGCCCAGCGCAGGCCGCCGCCGACGGCCGAGACCGGGGTGAGGGGGCGGGGCGCGGGGGAGCCAGGCGCGTCCGGCTCGAAGGCGTGGAGCCGCTGGTCGGCGAAGTGCGTGAAGACGATCAGCGGTCCGCCGGCGGGCCGCGGGATCCCGGCCCAGGGCACGCCGCCGTACTCGATGACGCGGCTCCGCGCGTTCCACGGCGGCGGCAGCACGCACTCGGCAGGCCCGCCCTCGGGCCGCAGCCGCAGCAGCGCGCGCCGCCCGCCCTCCTCGGGCCGGGGCGCGGTCCACCACAGCTCGTCGCCGACCGCGCCCAGGTACTCGGGCTTGCCGTCGTGCGCGGCGACCAGGGCCGCGTCGACGGGCGAGGGCCAAGCGCCGTACGGCGTCGGTTCCGGTGCCTGGGACATGCGGCCTCCTCGGGGAGAGCGGTCAGATCGCCAGCAACGCGCGGTCGAGCACGCGGATCCCGAAGCGCAGCGCGGCGACGGGCACCCGCTCGTCCACGCCGTGGAACATCGCCTGGTAGTCGAAGCCTTCGGGCAGCCGCAGCGGCATGAAGCCGTAGGCGGTGAGGCCGAGCCGGGAGAACTGCTTGGCGTCGGTGCCACCGGTCATGCAGTAGGGGACAACGTGCGCGTCCGGGGCGAAGTGCCGCAGCGCGTCGGCGAGCACGGCGTAGGTGGGCGCGTCGAGCGGCGCCTCGAGCGGGATCTCGTGGTGCAGGTACTCCCAGTCCACGTCGGGCCCGGTGAGCCGGTCCAGGGTGGCGGCGAACTCCCGGTCGCCGCCTGGCAGCACCCGCCCGTCGACGTGCGCGGTGGCGCTGCCGGGGATCACGTTGACCTTGTAACCGGCGTTCAGCATGGTGGGGTTGGCGCTGTCCCTGACGGTGCCGGCGACCAGCCCGGCGGCCGGCCCCAGGGCGTCGAGCAACGCGTCGACGCCGCGCGCCAGTTCGGCTTGGTCGGTGGCGTCGAGGTCGGGCAGCGGCAGCCCGTGGGCGGCGGCGAGCTCGGTGAGCGCGGCCCGCACGGTGGCGGTGAGCCGCACCGGCCAGGCGTGTTCGCCGATCCGGTTGACGGCGGCGGAGAGCCGGGTGACGGCGTTGGCCTGGTTGATCTTCGAGCCGTGTCCCGCCCGGCCGCGGGCGGTGAGGGTCAGCCAGGAGGTGCCGCGCTCGGCGGCCGCCACGGGGTAGAACCGCCGGCCCTCGGCCGCGTGGAAGGTGTAGGCGCCGGACTCGCCGATGGCCTCGGTGCAGCCCTCGAACAGCTCCGGCCGGTTCCTGACGAGGTGGCCGGCGCCGAACTCGCCGGTGTCCTCCTCGTCGGCGGTGAACGCCAGCACGATGTCGCGCCGGGGGCGCACGCCGGCGCGCGCCCAGGCCCGCACCACGGTGAGCACCATCGCGTCGGAGCCCTTCATGTCGACCGCGCCGCGCCCCCAGACGACGTCGTCGACGATCTCGCCGGCGAACGGCGGCACGCTCCACTCGGTCGCGTCGGCCGGCACCACGTCGAGGTGGCCGTGGACGAGCAGGGCGTCGGCGCCCGGGTCCGTGCCGGCGATCCTGGCCACCACGTTGGTGCGGCCCGGGGTCTTCTCCACGACGACCGGCTCGATACCGACCTCGGCGAGCGCCGCCGCGACGTACTCGGCGGCCGGCCGCTCGACGCCGTCTCCCCCGCCCCGGTTGGTGGTGTCGTGCCGGATGAGGTCGGCGGTGAACCGCACCACCTCGTCGTCGGCGAGCGCGTCGAGGTGACGCGCGTCAACCGAGGGGCCCGGGTGGGTGATCCGGTCAGCCATACATCTCCTCCACGGCGGCGGACACCATGGTGGTGACGGCCTTGAAACAGCGGATTCCCTCGTACATGGTGGGCGCGGTGAACGCCACCCGGCGCACCTCGGTCTGCTCGACCCCGGGCACCAGGGTGGCGGCGCCGGCGAGGTGTTCGGCGTCGAACTCGACCTCGATCACCCGGTCCCTGGGGCCGGCCGGCTCGTGCCGGACGGCGAGCCGCACCGCGTCGGCCGCGGCGGCCCGGATGTCGGCGGCGGTGCGGGCCGGGGTGCGGCAGACCGCCGCGTACCGCGAGACGTAGTCCTTGACGGCCACGGTCCTGGCGTCCGGCGCGTAGCCGCCGGCGTCGGCGCAGGCCAGGTCGTCGCCGGTGACCAGCACCACGGGGGTGCCGTACTCGGCGACCACCAGGGAGTTGAGCAGCCCTTCGCTGGCCCGGACGCCGTCCACGAAGACGCCGGTGAGCGAGTTGCCGAGGTAGGTGTGGGCGAGCACCCCCTCGGCGCCGGCGCCGGTGTGGTAGCCGACGAAGGCGATGCCGTCGACGTCGCCGTGCTGGACGCCCTCCACCATGCTGAGCGCCTTGTGCCGGCCGGTCAGCAGTTGGGCCCGGTCGTCGAGTTGTTCGAGCAGCAGGTTGCGCATGGTCATGTGCGCCTCGTTGACCAGCACCTCGTCGGCTCCGCCGTCGAGGAAGCCGAGGATCGCGGCGTTCACGTCGGAGGTGAACATCGGCCGGCAGCGCTGCCATTCGGGCGTGCCCGGCAGACAGTCGGCGGGCCAGGTGACGCCCGTGGCCCCCTCCATGTCCGCGGAGACGAGAATCTTCGTCATGCCGCGTCACGTTACCCGGTGTAGCCGACGACCAACCAGTTTGACGGCAGTTCGACACGGGTGCCGTCCGGCTCGTGGACGGTGGTGGCCAGCGGCAGCCGGCCGCTGGCGAGGACGGTGAGGCCGCGCCCGGTGAACAGGGCCGGCACCGCCTCGTCGGGCATCTCCATGGGCGAGATGCCGTGCGCGAAGACGGCGGCGAGCGCGGGGGGCGGCCCGGCCGGGCGCCTCATCAGGCCGCCAAGCACCTCCTTGGCGGCCCGCGCCGGCTCGACCACGAACGCCCGCCCGCGGTGGCCGAGCAGCGTGGCCACGCCGTCCGCGATCCGCGCCCGGTCGTCGGGCGCGGCCTGGTGGAGCACGCCGCGCAGGTACACGTGGCAGTCGCCGCGCCCGCCGCGCCCGCCGCGGAAGGCGGCGACGGCCGGCCCGTCCGTCAGGTCGAGTACCTGGTACTCGGCGTCACCGCCGGCGTCGCGCGCCAGCTCGACGGCGGTGGGCGACAGGTCGACGCCGACGACCGGGCCGCGGTGGCGCTCCGAGAGCCACCTGGTCTGGGTGCCGTTCCCGCACCCCGCGTCGACGAGCGGCGACCCGGCGGTCAGCTGCCGCTCGAACAGCGGCAGTTGCCGCCCCACCACCAGCTCGGGCGGCGCGTCCCAGAAGACGCTGTCCCGCTCCGCCGGAGCGTCCGCCCAGAACCCGTCCCAGCCCACGTCGACCCGCACCGTCCCGCTCCCTCCGCCGCGCCGTCCCGCCAGACGTCTTCCCCCACGCGCGCCGACTACGCCGCCGGTGCCCCCGCGGCGGTGAGGGGTTCTCCCCCACCCACCCGCCCTTCCCCCCGCGCTCCGCGCGACCCGGCCCTGCCGGGCCCCGCCCGCGGCGGGCCGACGGATGCGGCACGACCGCGGGGGCCCGGCCCTGACGGGCCAGGGCCTGCGGCCCGCAGGCGGGCGGAACCAGCTCCCGCAGGCGGCCGGTTGGATACGGCACAGCCGCGGAGCCCTCACCAGGGGGCCACAACGCCACCCGGCCACTGGCCGGCACGTCGCGGCTCCGCCGGCGGCCCTTCCTCCGCGCTTCGCGCGACAGCCGGGCCCTGGCCGGCTACGCCGCCGGGCCGTTGGCCGGCAGGCCCTGGTGAGCCCGGCCCGGCGGCCCGCTCCCGCAGGCGGCCGGTTGGATGCGGCACGGCCGCAGAGCCTCCGGGCACGGGCGGCTACGCCGCCCGGCCGTTGGCCGGCAGGCCGTGGCTCCGCCGTCAGCCCTCCACCGCGCTTCGCGCGAGAGCCGGGTCCGGCGGCCGCCGCGCGGGGAAGGGGGTGGGGGAAAATCCGCGGTCAGTCCCAGCTGAAGTCGTCGCCGAAGTTGAGGGTGTGTTCGAGGACGTCCTCCATCGGGTCGTCGATCTGGCCGATGTTGATCAGTGCGAAGCCGGGCGCGTGCAGTGACCCGTCGGCCCGGGCGGGGTCGGCCGCGAGGCCCGTGACGCCGGCGATGCCCGCGCCGGCGATCGCCCATCGGCCCATGTTCCTTACCAGCCTGCCGCTCATCGCGCGCTCCTCAGCTCCGCTGCCGGGTTTCGCCTGCTCATCGCCCCCGGGCGTCAACGAGTCACGCCAAATCACCCGATCGAACGACCAAGGGGCCCGCGCTGCTCCCGCAGGCCGAGTTCGAACCAGACCGTCTTGCCGCGCCCGGTGCGCGTCGTGCCCCAGGCCCTGGCCAGCCGGCTCACCACGTGGAGCCCGCGCCCGGCGTCGTCGAGTGGCGTGCAGTCCAGCAGCACCGGCAGCTCGTGGCCCTCGTCGGAGACCTCGCACAGCAGCGCGTCGGCCCGCACCAGCTTGAGCTCGACGGGGCCGCTCTCGCCGTGCCTGACCGCGTTGGTGACCAGCTCGCTCACCAGCAGTTCGGCCGTGGAGCGCACGCCCTCCAGCAGCCCCCACGCCGTGAGCCGCTCCCGCACCACGGCCCTGGCCCGCGGCACCTCGCCCCGGTTGAGGCCCAGCCGCCAGGTGGCGACGTCGTCCTCGGCGATGCCGTTGAGCCGGGCCATCAGCAGCGCCACGTCGTCCTTGCGGTCGTCGGGCGCGGTGGAGGCGGCCAGCGCGCGGATGATCGTGTCGCAGGCCGCGTCCATCGAGGCGGCCGGGTGCGCGGCCGACTCGCACAGTGCCGCGAGGCCGGCGCCGATGTCCTGCCCGCGCACCTCGACCAGACCGTCGGTGCACATGACGAGCCGGTCCCCAGGCCTGACCGGCACGGTCACCGCGGTGAACGCCACCTGACCGACGCCGATCGGCGCGCCGGTCGGCAGCTCCAACAGCTCGCTCGACCCGTCCTCCGCGCGCACCAACACCGGTGGGATGTGGCCGGCGTTGGCGATCCGCAGCTCCGAGCGGACCGGGTCGTAGACGGCGTAGAGGCAGGTCGCCAGGTAGTGGTCGCCGAGCCGCTGCGCCAGGTCGTCGAGGCTGCGCAGCAGCTGCGCCGGGTCGGTGTCGAGCGCCGCCATGGTCTGCACGGCCGTGCGCAACTGGCCCATCATCGCGGCCGAGTTGAGCCCGTGGCCCATCACGTCGCCCACGACCAGGGCGGTGCGGCAGCCGGGCAGTCTTATGGTGTCGAACCAGTCGCCGCCGACCCGGCCGAGCCGGGTGCCTGGCAGGTAGCGGGTGGCGGTGTCGCAGCCCGCCATCCGCGGCTCGATGCGCGGCAGCATGCTGTCCTGGAGGGTGTCCGCGACGTTCTCCTGGTACGTGTACATGCGCGCGTTGTCGAGCACCAGGCCGGCGCGGGCGGCGAGTTCGGCGCCGGTGACGCGGTCCATGTCGTTGAACTCGACCCTGCCCCGGTGCCGCAGCAGGATCATGAAGCCGAGCACCACCTGCCTGGCCTTCAACGGCACCACCAGCATGGAGCGGTGGTTGATCAGCGGGCTGATGTCGCGCTTCTCGAACTGGGCGGCGATCATGTCGCCCATCTGCTCGCTGATGTACGGCACCAGCACCGGATCGCCGGTGGTCATGCACTGGAAGAACGGGGTGTTGGCGGGGAACGGCATGGACTCGCCGACCGGCACCACGTCGTCCCAGCGGCCCGGCTCGTCGTTGTGCTCGACGGCCACCCGGTGCCACATGGTGCTGGTGTCAGGCGGCCCGTCGGGGAAGCCCTCGCCGGCGACGACCTGTTCGCGGAGGTAGGTGCCGGCCACGTCCGTGAAGCGGGGCACCACGGCCTCGCTGACCTCCTGGATGGTGCGGGCCAGGTCGAGGGAGGAACCGATGCGCCCGCTCACCTCGTTGAGGAACTCCAGGCGCTCCCGCACCGCCGCGTACTCCAGCTCGGAGGCCAGCTCGGCCTCGGCCGCCGCGGCCCGCTCCTCGTCCGCCGCGGCCCGCGCCTCGCGGGCGGCGCGCTCCAGGCCCTCGCGCCGGACCACCCGCTGCTTCACGCCCCAGTCGGCGGTGACCGGCACCCGCGCGTGGCGGCTGAACTCCAGCACCGGATAGCCCTGTTCGAGGACCTGGGCCGCGATGTGGCCGGCCTCCTGGGGGCTCATGCTCGGCATGATCTCCGGCAGCCGCTTGGCCAGCTCGTCGGCCTCCTCGAACCGGGTGTACGGCGCGAAGTCCGGCGAGACGCGGTCCTCGGCGGTCGGCTCCTCCTGCTGGGCCGCCGCGCCGTCCGCGGCGAGGACCAACACCCGTGCGGCGCCGGGGCCGTTGAGCGGATACGCCCACCACAGCACGTCGCGGGTCTCCGCGAAGATCGGGTCCTGCGTCCAGAACCGCCCGGCCAGCGGCTGGGCGAACTCGACGGTGTCGGTGCCGAAGATGAACTCGACCTGCTCCTCCGGGTCCAGCGGACCCGAGCCGTTCGCCGCCCCGGCGGCCTCACCCTCCGCGCCCGGCCCCGGCCCCGACTCCGGTTCCCCGGCCATCACGGCGGATATCGGCATGATCTCCGCCGCGCGCCGGCCGACCGCGTCCTCCCGCTCGATGCCGAACAGCCGCCGGGCGCCCGCGCTCCAGTGCGAGATCTCGCCGGCGCCGTCGACGACGACCACCGCCAGCGGAATCCGACCGGACACGGCGGCGGTGGGCGGAGCCTGTTCGTACTGTGGGTGGTGGTGTTCCGGATCGGGGGCCACCATCTCTCCTTCCCGGAGGGAGCGTTCACCACGGTACGCCCCGCCGGGGTCCCGGCGGGGGTCAATGGCCAAGGTGGTAGTGCGCCCGCGCGTTCCCGCGCCCGCGCGACGGGGCGCACGCCCTCCAGCCGTCCCTCCAGCCGTCCCTCCAGCCGCCCCTCCAGCCGTGCCTCCAGGCCATCCCGTGCGGCCGGACACCGGTCGAGCGGGCGCCGCGATCTTCACCCGAACGGGGGAAACCGGCCCGTTCCGTCCCCTCACCCGGACGGCCCACGGCCGAGCGCCCGGCCGCCCCGGCTCGCCTGGCCGCGCCCCGGCCGCTCCCCGGTTGCGACGGCCGCCCCACCAGGGACGCTGCCTGTGAGACCAGGCCCGCGGCGCGGCCACGCGGCGCGGCACCGAGAGGAGTACGCCGATGACCACGCTGTCCCGCCCGCCCTCCAAGATCCTGGAGCCGGCCGCCCAGGAGCTCGCCGACGCGACGGCCCCCCATCCCCGCATCTACGAGGTGCCGCCCGACCAGGGCCGGGACATCCTGGCCGGCCTGCAGAGCGGCGAGGGGGTCACCAAGCCGGCGATCGACGAGTCGTGGGTGACGATCCCCGGCGGCCCGACCGGTTCCGTTCGGGCCCGGATCGTCCGGCCGCGCCACGCAACGGGGCCACTGCCGGTGATGCTCTACATCCACGGCGCCGGCTGGGTCTTCGGCGACGAGAACACCCACGACCGGCTGGTCCGCGAACTCGCGGTCGGCGCCGAGTGCGCCGCCGTGTTCCCCGTCTACGACCGCTCCCCCGAGGCCCGTTACCCGACCGCCGTCGAGCAGAACCACACGGTCGGCCAGTGGATCGTGGAGGAGGGCGCCAAGCACGGCCTCGACCCGTCCCGCATCGCGGTGTGCGGCGACTCGGTCGGCGGCAACATGGCGGCAGTGTTCGCGCTGATGGCCGCCGAGCACGGCACCGTCCCGCTGCGCGCCATGGTGCTGCTCTACCCGGTCACCGACGCGGACTTCGAGACCGGTTCCTACCGCGAGTTCGCCGAGGGCTTCTACCTCACCAGGGACGGCATGAAGTGGTTCTGGGACCAGTACCTGCCGGACACCGCCCAGCGCACCGAGCCCTACGCGGCCCCGCTGCGCGCCTCGATCGACCAGCTGCGGGGCCTGCCGCGCACGCTGGTGATCACCGACGAGGCCGACGTGCTCCGCGACGAGGGCGAGGCGTTCGCCGCCAAGCTGCGCGAGGCCGGCGTCGACGTCACCGCCGTCCGCGTCGAGGGCATGGTCCACGACTTCCTGATGCTCGACAGCCTGCGGGACTGCAACGCCACGGACGCCGCCCGCCGGCTCGCGATCGACACGCTGCACACCGCGTTCCACGACTGACGCGGGCGCGCCGGAACGCGGAGGACCGGCGTGGCTTCCCCAAGCCACGCCGGCCACGGCCTGCCAGCGGCCGTTTTCCCCCTACGAGCGACGATCACCGACTGCACGGCAGCCGCCACCCGGGCACCGCCCGCGCCGCGCGGTTGGATCCACGGCGGAGGCGGTCGTCATGGACGTGGCGGGGATGCACCCCATCGGTCCCACCCCGGAGCCCTTCGGACCCCTTCACTATTGCGAGGCGGCCCCGGGCTCGTCCATGCTGTTGCGCCAGGGGGCAAAAGCCCAGCTCACGTGGGGGGACCACAGTGCTGCGCATCCACTTCTCCGATGCCGACCTCTCCAGAACGCGAATCGCGTCGACTCCGGACCCGCTCTGGGAGGTCGCGTCCAGCCTGCACCGATTACAGAGTCGCACCGGGCGCTGGGCATACGCCGGCTGGTACCGGGCGACCCGCGCGCGGCTCGCGGAACGCCGCCTCGACCGACTGGTCAGGGACATGCTGGTGCCGCTCTTCCCACGCGCCGCCTACTTTCCGGACTTTCTGACGCCCAGCCAGTCGGAGCACGGCCTGGCCGCCGGGCTCGAAGGGATCGCCGCCGTGCCGCCGCACCGGGTGGCGCACGAACTGCGGTTGCTGGAACGGCGGGTCGGGGCGCCGCCGTGGATCCGGCGGCTGGCCGACCGGCGCGAGCGGCGCGAGCTGCTGACGGCCATCCGCGTCTACCACGACGTGGCGCTCGCCCCCGGGGACGAGGTGGTTCGCGCCCGGATCGACGCCGAGCGCGCGGCCCGGGCCCGCGACGTGCTCGACGGCGGGGTGCACGCGCTGCTCAGGAGCCTGGGGCCGACGATCCGTTGGGAGCCGCCGGTGCTGCACGTCGACTATCCGGCCGAGGAGCGCGAGCTGCGGCTCGACGGCCGTGGTCTGCGGCTCGTGCCGTCCTACTTCTGCTGGGGTTCCCCGGTGAGCATGTTCGACCCGGAACTGCCGCCCGTCCTGCTCTATCCCCTGTTGCACGAGCCCACGGTGCGGCGGTCCGAGGCGTTCGAACCGCTGGGCGCCCTGCTCGGCCGCACCCGCGCCACGGTGCTGCGGGCGGCGGCGGCCGGCGCCGGTGCCACCACCGGGGAGCTGGCCCGCGCGGCCGGCGTCTCGGACTCCTCGGCCAGCCGGCACGCCTCGGTGCTGCGCGACGCGGGGCTGCTCAGCAGCACCCGGTACACCAGCAGCGTGCTGCACACCCTCACCCCCGCCGGCGCGGCGATGCTCCGCGCGCAGCGGGCTCGGCACGCCTGACCTCGGCCCGCGCCGGGCCGGGTCGGGCCCGGCGCTGCGAGAGGTAGACGCCCAGCATGACGACGGCGGCGCCGAGGAGTTGGACGGCGCCGGGCCGCTCGCCGAGCAGGGCGAGCGACAGCACGATGGTGATGACGGGCACCAGGTTGATGAAGCCGGACGCCCTGGCCGCGCCGAGCAGGTGCACGCCCTCGTTGAAGAAGAGGTAGGCGAGGACGGAGGAGCCGACGGCCATGAAGGCCATGCAGCCGATCAGGGTCACGTCGAGTTCCGGGAAGCGCCGCAGGTCGGTGAGCCCGTCGCGGTCGAGCAGCAGCCACGGCACCAGGCCGAGGGCGCCGTAGCAGAAGATCAGGCAGGTCTGGACGGTGGCGTCACCCCGTGGCGCGAAGAGCTTGAGCAGGAAGTTGTAGAGCCCGAAGCAGACCGTGCTCAACAGCAGCAGGATGTCGCCCCAGTTGTAGTCCGCTTCGAGGATCGCGTCCGGCGAGAGCCGGGTGATGATGACGACCACCCCGAGGTAGGAGACGAAGAAGCCGACGGTCTCCAGGCGGCTGGCACGCTCCCGGCCCGCGGCCACCCCGAGCGCGAGCGTCACCAGCGGGATGGTGGCTTCGAGCAGCGCCGCGTTGAAGGCCGAACTGGCCTGGAGGCCGCGGAAGTAGAAGTAGTAGCAGAGGGTGACGCCGATCAGGCCGAGGGCGGCGTACTGGAGGTGCTCGCGTAATCCGGCCCGTAGCGAGAGCCGCATCAGCGGGACGATGGCGAGCAGCAGCACGGCCGCGCCGCCGAACCGGAGGAAGGTGGTCGAGGCGGGGCCGAGTTCGTCCATGACGAGCTTTCCCGCGATGGCGGAGCCGCCCCAGAAGAAGGCGGAGGCGCCGAGCTTGAGATGGATGAGTCGCATGGCGGTCCTCGCGCTCAGGCCGCCGTCGCGTACCAGTCGGTGGGCCCGGCGCCCAGCAACGGCCGGTACTCGGTGGCGAGTCGGCGGAGCCGGAACAGCATCTCGTCGGTGTATCCGACGACCCTGGCCCGGTCGGGACATCGCCTGCCGGCCGAGGCGACCAGTCCTTCGATGGCCTCGGCCGCGAAGGCGCTGGTCAGCCGCTGGATATCCCGGATGTCCCGGTCGAGGCGGCGGGTGATCCCGGAGGCGACCGGCTCGCCGGCGCGGAAGTCCCGCACCCGGGCCACGTCGCGGAGCCGGCGGGAGAGGAAGTCCTCGAGCCGCCCCACGTACGACGTCTCGGAGGTCTCGGTCAGCAGCTCGTACAGGGCCCGGGCGCCCGGGTCGAGGAGGGCGTAGTTGAGCACGTCCCAGACGGCGCGCCGGGGTCGGGTGATCATGTCGTCGCCCAGGCGGATCCCGGGCAGCGTCTCCACCCGGGAGCAGAGGTTCCACAGCGTGCACAGGCCCAACCGCTCAAGGAAGGTGACGGTGTTGGCGATCTGCGGCAGCGTGACCGACTGGTGGAAGGTGATCACGCCGTTGGTCGAGCCCGAGACGCCGGCCCGCCGGAACTCCTCGAAGGCCCGGATGGAGGCGTTGGCGTGCACCTTCTTGTTGTAGACGTCGAGCACCTCGTCGTCGCCGGCCTCCAGGCCGAGGTAGGTGCTGACCATGCCGGCGCGGCGCAGCCGCCTGATCAGCCACCGGTCGTCCTGGCTGGTGAAGTCGAAGCTGTCGGAGCGGACGAACACGTCGAACGGCACGCGCAGTCCCCGCCGTTCGAGTTCGTCGCAGAGCGCGACCGCCCAGGCGCGGCTGGCCGGCGACCTGGTGACCCAGGTGGCGTCGTAGAACCGCAGCAGCAGGTCGTGTTCCGCGAGCCGGGGCCCCAACTGCTCGATCTCGTCGGCGATGTCGGTGGCGCTCCGGTAACGCATGCCCTTGGTCTCGTTGCCGAGGAAGCGGTTGGCGTTGCAGAAGGAGCAGGGGAAGGGGCATCCGCGCTGTCCCAGGATCCCGATCTCGATCGGGATGCCCTGCGCCAGCGCCTGGTCGGCGACGTCCCGGCTGGCGAACGGCAGTTGGTCCAGGTCGGCCACCGGCGCCCGGACGGGGGTCCGCACGCAGCGGCCCTGTTCCCGGTCCCAGTACGCGATGCCGCGCTCGCCCCTGACGTCGCGGCCGGCCCGCAGGGCGTCGGCCACCGCGAGGAACCCCGCTTCGCCCTCGCCGCGCACCACGAGGTCGACGCACGCGTACGCACCGAGCACCCCGTCGTCCAGGTAGGTGACGTGCTCGCCGCCGAACACCACGGTCGGCGCCCCCGTCATCTTGAGCAGCTGCGCCACCTTCAGGGCCGGCTTCAACGTCGCGTAGTTCACGCTGAATCCGACGAGCTCGGCGCCCTCGCCCGCGATCCGGTGGGCGACCTCGCGGTCGGTCAGCCGGTGCACCCGCTGGTCGACCAGGACGACGTGATGCCCCCGCTCGCGCAACGAGGCGGCGATCAGGGCGAGTGCCAGGTTTTCGTGGAACCCGTAGATCTCCCGCATGTCGTCGTTCTCGGTTTGCGGGTTCACCAACGCTATCTTCACATCTGCCCCTTTTTCCGGGATGGTCAGTCCTCTGAGGGTCGATCTTCACAGCGCGCTCGGGTGATCAACCCACAGCGCCTCGGCACGGTCAAGCGTTCGAACAGCATGGCGAGTGACCGCCACCGACCGGGCTCGTCGCGCTTGCCCTGGAGAGCACTCCAGCTCGTAGCGTCGCCCCGAACGCGACACAGAGGGGAACCCCGTGCGATACACACTCTTCGGCAGGACCGGCCTGCGGGTCAGCGAACTCAGCCTGGGCGCGATGACGTTCGGCGAGGACCTGGGCTGGGGCGCCGACCAGGAGACCAGCGGGCGGCTCCTCGACGCCTTCGCGAACGCCGGCGGCAACTTCGTCGACACCGCCAACCTCTACACCCGCGGCAGCTCGGAGCGGATCCTCGGCCAGCTGCTCGAAGGCCGCCGCGACGAGTTCGTGCTGGCCACCAAGTACACCTGCCCGACGGTCGAGGGCGACCTCAACTCGGGCGGCAACCACCGTCTCTCCCTGGTCCGCACCCTGGAGGAGAGCCTGCGCCGGCTGCGCACGGACCGGATCGACGTCCTCTGGGTGCACGCGCGGGACAACTTCACCCCGGTCGACGAGGTGATGCGGGCCCTGGACGACGTGGTGCGGAGCGGCAAGGTCCTCTACGTCGGCGTCTCCAACTGGCCGGCCTGGGAGATCGCCCAGGCCAACACCCTCGCGGAGCTGCGCGGTTGGACGGCCTTCGCCGGCTCGCAGCTCCACTACAACCTGCTGGAGCGCACCGCGGAGGCCGAACTGCTGCCGCAGGCCCGCGCCTTCGACCTCGCCGTGCTCGCCTGGAGCCCGCTGGGGGCCGGCAAGCTCACCGGCAAGTACCGCACCGGCACCACCGGCCGGCTGGCCACCGGCGGCCGGAGCGCCACCGAGGACGAGCGGGAGGCCGCGGTCATCTCGGCGGTGCTGGAGATCGCGGAACAGGGCGGCTGGAGCCCCGCCCAGGTGGCGCTCGCCTGGCTGCGCGCCCGGCCGGGCAACGTCATCCCGATGATCTCGGCCACCAGGGAGAGCCAGCTCGCCGACAACCTGGCCTGCCTGGACGTCGAGCTCGACGCGGCCACGCTGGAGCGGCTGGACGAGGTCAGCGCCGTGCCGCACGGCTACCCGCACGGCTTCATGCGCGAGCCGCAGGTGATCCGCAACGTCTACGGCGAACAGGCAGCCGGCATCGTGGACCGCCGCTCCACGTACCGCCGCACCCTCACCGACGTGCGTTGAGGCGTTCCGCCGCGAGTAGCACGGGGGCAGCATTGGAGGTATGAAGACCAGCATGAGCCTCCCCCAGGACGATCTGGTCTTCATGGACCAGTACGCCGCCCGCACGTCAGCCGCCTCACGTTCCGCCGTGACACACGCCGCGATCGACGTACTGCGTGCGGCAGCTCTGGAAGCGGACTACGTTGCGGCCTTCGAGAAGTGGTCCGACAGCGACGACTCCGCGATCTGGGACCAGGCGACAGGGGACGGGCTCACCGGTACGTCGAGGTGACATCTAGCTGATCGACTTCGAGCCGGCTCGGGGCAGTGAGGCGAAAATGGCCCGCCCCGCCGCGATCATCTCCAACGACGCGGCCAATCGGGCCGTCGAGCGGAGCGGTCGAGGCGCGGTCACGGGTCCGGAATCGCCTCGGCTCGATTCCGCGGCAGCGCATGAGCGAGTTCGACGCGGCGCTGCGCACCCACCTGGCGCTGTGAGGCGGGGCGCAGCGCCCCGAGCGGAGCCTTCGGCCGACACGCGTGAGCCCCGCCCCGGCGGCAGGGCCCGCGTGTCGGCTCACTGCCCCTACTCCCCCTTCTCCATCTCCCTCGCGAGGTTGGCCAGAATTCGGTCGTAGATTTCGGTCAGTGCCCGAGGTGCGAACCGGCGCTCGAAGAAGCCGCCGATCCCACCCGCGCCCTCCCACGCGGTGTGCACCCGCACACGCGCCCCCTGCCCGCCGTCACCCGGCGTTACCGTCCAGGTCGTGACGAGGGTGGAGTTGCGGTCCTTCTCGATCAGCGTGTTGTCCTCGGGCTCGGTGATGTCGAGCAGGAGCTGGCGAACCCGCCGCGACGTCGGCTGAAACCTGAGGTGGAGGACGGTGCCCTCACCGTCGCCGCCATCCCGCACCTCGTACTCGGAGAAGTGCTCGGTGAGCAGCCTGGGGTGCACGTCCTGGTAGTCCGCGATCGCGTCGAACACGTCGTTCGGCTCCGCAGCGATATCACGTTGCGTAACCGCCTCAACCAACGCCATGCCAATGCTCCTGCCGCCGTAGGGGACTTGGGCGGCCAGCCAATCACCCCCGCACGCCGAGGCCCAAATCTGGCTTGACAGCATCTATTCGAACATGTGTCCTATTCGTACGGCACGGACGAGTCGGACACGTCGAACGGTGAGGAGAGTCCATGCGCTGGAACAACCTGAGCGATGGCCCGACGGCCACCGCGCCACCCGCGCTGTTCGGCACGGACGTGGTCACCAGGACCTTCGACACCCCGGAATTCCGGGGCATCACGTTCCACGAGGTGCGGGCGAGGTCGATCGTCAACCGGGTCCCCGGCGCCTCCCGGATGCCGTTCGAGTGGACGATCAACCCGTACCGGGGCTGCTCCCACGCGTGCGTGTACTGCTTCGCGCGCAAGACGCACAGCTATCTGGATCTGGACACCGGCATCGGCTTCGACACCCAGATCGTGGTGAAGGTCAACGCGCCCGACCTGCTGCGCCGCGAGCTGGCCTCGCGGCGCTGGCACGGCGAGCACATCGCGATGGGCACGAACGTCGACTGCTACCAGCGGGCGGAGGGCCGATACCGGCTAATGCCCGGCATCATCGGCGCGCTCCGGGACTACGCCAACCCGTTCTCGATCCTCACCAAGGGCACGTTGATCCTGCGGGACCTGGAACTGCTGCGGCAGGCGGCGGCGGTCACGGACGTCGGCATCTCGGTCTCGGTCGGCTTCGTGGACCAGGCGATGTGGCGCACGATCGAACCCGGCACGCCGGCGCCGGAACGGCGCCTCGACGTCATCCGCCAACTGACGGACGTCGGCATCCCCTGCGGCGTGCTGATGGCGCCGGTGATCCCCAATCTGACGGACGCGCCGGCGCAGCTACGGGAGACCGTGCGGGCCATCGCGGCGGCCGGCGCCCAGTCGGTGACGCCACTCGCGTTGCACCTGCGGCCGGGCGCGCGGGAGTGGTTCATGCAGTGGCTGGCCGCGCACCACCCGAGGCTGGTCCGCAACTACGAGGTCATGTACGGAGGGGGCGCCTACGCCCCCAAGTGGTACCAGCGGCGCATCACCGGCCAGGTGCACGAACTGGCCGCCGAATACGGCATCGGCCCGGCCGCGAGGCCGGGATCCCACCGGCGGATACCGGAGGTTCCGGCAGAACCGGAGCCGACCCAGCTCACCATCCTGTGAGAGCCTCCGGCCATGCTGCTATCGATATCCGAGACGGGCTGGGTCCTGATCGCCGTCGTCGCGACCGCGTTCTTCATGCTGATCATGCGGGACTTGCTCAGGGATGTGAAGACCGCCAGACGATCCAGACCCGCGCCCTACGTCGTACCAGCGGTGCTCGGTGGCCTTGTCATAGTGGCGATCCAGTCGGCGCCCCAGCCCGCTTCGGTACTCCTCTTCCTGTACAGCGTCGCGTTCTTCTCCGTCCCGGTCGCCCTCCTCCCGATCCGCAAGCGCCTGACCGAGGCCACGAACGCGGGCGCGGCGCGACCCGACGGACTCGTGACGGCCTGGCTTGTCGGCTTCCTGTCCGTGGTGTGCGTGGCCAGCACGATCGTGCTGATGACCCAGGAGGTCACGACTCCCTGAGGCGCGCGACGAAAGCCGCCCACGCGGGCGCGGCGAACGTCACGACGTCCCCGGAGGGGACCTTGCTGTCGCGCACCGGAAGTATGCCGGCCAGGCCGTCCATCACTTCAACGCAATCGGCACCATCACCGTTGCTGTAGCTCGACTTGCGCCACCGGATGTTCGCCGGCCTGGGTCTGCACATCGCTGAACTCCTCCACCGCCTGCTGAATCACGTCTACAGACGTCTCCGGAGAGAGCGCCTTCGCACGCACCAGATCGTAACGAAAGCCCAGGCCCTCCACTTCGTCCCGCGCTTCGACCAGATGCCCGGACTTCACACCCTCCATGTAGGCCATGTCCTGGTCGTTCGTGAACGAGAGCATAGTCAAGGAGCCATCCTGGAGGGCGTGTTCCCCCGCGCTGAATGGCAACACCTGCACGACACAGTTCGGTCGCTTGGCCATAGCGACCACATGTGACAGCTGGTCGGCCATGATGTGCGCACCACCGACCGCACGTCGCAGAACCGCCTCATCGAGCACCACCCAGTACAGCGGCGGCTTCTGCGCGGTCAGGATGCGTTGCCTGGCCAGCCGGGCCACAACCAGCTCCTCGATGCGCTCGGCGGGCGCCGTGGGGTTGAACGCACTGATCAACGCACGCGCGTAGTGTTCCGTCTGCCACAGCCCGGGCACCGTCTGGACCATGTACTTGTGCATCTTGCTGGCTTTGGCTTCCAGCTCCATGAAGCGCCGGACGTAGTCCGGGAACACGTTGTGGTAGGCCGCCTCCCACAGCCGCTTGAGGAGACCGCCCGCGCCGAGCGCCTTGTCCAGCGCCACGATGAAGATCTCGCTGGGGAACTTCTCCGCCCGCTCGACTCGGCTGAGATACGTCTTGTCGCACGCCGCGATCTTGGCCACGTCGTTGAGGGACAGCTTCTGTTCCTCACGGAGGCGGCGGGCCTCGTAGCCCAGGAGGCCCCGGGGGGTGAGGGGCGGGATCACATCGCCGTGCCGCTGGTCCATCGGCCACTCCTTCGATTGCTTGCTGCATGGGCCACGTCAAACCCCTGCCCAAGCTAGTACCGCAGGGTCATGCTGGAGCCACATTCCGTGAAAACGAACCCGAAGGGGAACCAGCCATGACGACGACCGCCGAGCGACTCAGGGATGCGGAATCGGCCGCCGAGGAGGTGCGGTTGGCGCTGGCGGATGTCGGCGTCGTGCTGCCGTCGCTCCGTGTGGACCTCGCGTCCTGCACCGCCGAGGCCAACCGGCCGCTCGTAGACCTGGGGTGCTGCAACCTGGCGATGGCCCGCAAGCTGGCGTCCGTGCTCCGGGGGTGCGCCTGATGGCGCCGGACCGGCGGCCGTCGCTGGAAGCATTGCTGCGGCAGGCCAACGCCACCAGCGACCGCAACCGTCGCCACACGATGGGCGGTTACCCGATCCTCGGCCGCTCGCTGCTGGTCAGCGAGCCGGACCGGGCGGCGGACGCGCCGGCGATGACCCACCGTATAAGGTGCGAGACCTGCGGCCAACGGTCGCCGCGGCACGTCGAGTTCGGGCGGGTCCAGGACTGGCAGTTGCGGCACGCGGCCGCCAATCCGACGCACCACAGCTACATGGAGACCCTGACCCGCCCCTGGGTCGTCTCGCCGAGGCAGTAGGGCCGGCGAGTGGGAGGAAGAAGCCATGGTCGGAGGGATCGACGGACTGCTCCGCGAGGTGAGACGCCTGGCGTCCGGCAGCTCCGAGCCGGGTGCCGGCGGAATCCTGGAGTGGCTGCACCGGCAGACCGGCGCGCAGGTCGGGCTGATCGCGGAGGACGACATCGGCACGCTCGAATCGTCCACCGCGGGTTTCCCCCGGGAGATCCTGCCTCCGCTCGCCCCGCTGCTCGCCCGGTTGTCCGGCGGGCAGGTCGCCGCGGCGGCGACCAGGGCCGGCGCCTGGCACGTGCACGGTGAAGCCCTGGACGCGCACGACGCGCGCCTCGTGCTGGTGACCGCAGCCCGGTCACCGCTGAGCCAGGAGACGGTCGCGCTGGCCTCGCACACCGGCAGCGTCCTCACGCTGCTGCGCCGTGCCGAGGACGGCGAGCGGACCTGGCACGGGTACCGGCACAAGGCCCGTCAGGTGCGGTTCGCCGTGTTCTCGGCGCTGCTCGCGGGGGATGTGACGCTGGCCCGCCGCATGACGACCGGTGGCGTGCCGCCGTTACTGGAGACCGATCGGCTACGGATCCATCTCCTCCACTGCCCGCCGCCGCAACGCGCCCGGGTCGAGCGGGCGTTCCAGGATCCCTCCGGCTACCACGGCGCGGATCTGATGGTCGAGTGTCCCATCTTCCACGAGCACCTGATCTGCCTCGTCGCCGAGGGTCAGGCCGGCGGCCACGGCGAGGCGCTGCGCCGCCTGGCGCGGGACACGCCCGGGTACGCGCTCGGCATCAGCGGCCCGCATCCGCTCAGCGCGACGGCCAGCGCGTACAGCCAGGCCGCCCACGCCCTGGCCGCCGCCCGCGCCACGTCCAACCGGGTGGTCTCCCACCAGGGGCACACGGATCTGGAGCGGGTGCTGCCCCGTGGGCCCGCACTCGCCTGGGCCCGCTCCGTGGTGCGCCCGCTGGTACCCCTGTCGCCGCTCACCGCCGACGTCACCCGCATGCTGATGGCCGTGCCCCGAGGTGCCGTGTCCCAACTGCTCAACATGAGCCGCAACACCGTCACCGCCCACATCAGACGAGCGGAACAGAGTCTCGACCTGGATCTGGCCGATGTCCGCTCCCGGGCCACCCTCCACCTGGCCTTCGTTCTCTCCGCTTCCGCCGCCGGGCCCGAGCCCGACGAGCCGCGCACGCCCCCGGCCCTGGACGACCTCCTGCGCGGCGAACGTCCGGTCGCCTGGGCACGGACCTTCCTCCGTCCGCTGCCGGCTCCACAACGCACCACCCTTGAGGCGTGGATCGACGCCAACACCGACGCCCAGGAGGCCGCCCGCCGCATCGGTATCAACCGCAACACCGTCCGCGCCCACCTACGCACGGCCGAGGCCGTGCTCGGCCGTGACCTGCTGACCACCGGCGTCGGCCTCCACGACATCGTCCACGCCCTCCGGATCCACGCCGCCCGGGGTCTCTGAGCCTGGTGCACAAAACGCGCGAAGAAGTGCGCGCCGTGCACTTTGAATCGGGGATATTCCCCCTTCTACCGTCCTGCTGACGAATCATCTACCGCGTCGGGCACGACCTGGCGTGGTTGTCGATCGCCCAGGGGGCCTGATGATCAGGACGGTGTTCCGGTCGGCCGACGTGTCGGCCGGCCCCGAGGTCTACCACCTCGTCTTCGTGATCCACGGGACGGCCGAGAGCGGCGTGTACCTGCTCGACGACGCCCAGCCCGCCCAGGACGCCGGCACCACCTCGGAGTTGGTGAAGCTGGACGTACCGCACCTGGAGAGGGCGGTGATCGACCTGCTCGCCAGCACGCTGGAGACCAGGTCGGCGGAGCCCCCGGGCCAGGCCCACGCCCTCGCGCTGCGCGTCCAGGCGTTCGTCCGGCGCCACCTGGGCGATCCGGACCTGTCCCCTGGGACCATCGCGGCGGCCCACCACATATCCGTCGGCTACCTGCACCGGATATTCCGGACTCTCGGGCACGACACCACCCTTGCCGCCTGGATCCGCCACGAGCGGCTCGAAGGCGCTCGCCGTCAGCTGGCCGACCCCGCGCACCGGGCAGTGCCCGTGCACCGGATCGCCGCCCGCTGGGGTTTCACCGATGCCGCCGTCTTCTCACGGACCTTCCGCGCGGTCTACGGCTTGCCCCCGAGGGACTACCGGGTGGGCGCCACGCGGGTGACGGAGCGTCAACAAGCCGGGTGCCCCGCGTCAACGACTTCCGACGGCCGAGCGTCCAGGCTCTGAGGCGTGCCTCGGCAGCCGGATCGGCAGCCGCACCCGGAAGGAACTCACCGCATGAACCGTCATCGGTCAGGTCGCCGGCGGACCGGTTCCCGCACGATCCTGGGAATCACCGCGACCTTCGCCGTCCTGGCGAGCACGGCCCCCACCCCCGCGCAGGAAGACGAGGCGTCCGCGAAGCAGCCCCCGCCCTACGCCCTGGTGCGCGAACCGCCGCCGGCGAAGAACTGCCGCCGGTTGTGGAAGTTCCCGAAGCGGTCGTGACCCCGATCCGTGCGTCAGTGGCGTGAGGCGGCCCGCTTCGGCGTGGCTATCCGGACCCGCTGCTCCACGGGGGCGCTCTCGAGGTCGTCGAGTTGGGCGACGATCGTGGTGCGCAGCTCGTCGTAGCTCGCGAAGGAGTGGTCGTGGAAGAGGGCGTGGCCCGACCACATCAGGTTGGCGCAGACCCGGGCCGGCACCCGGCCGGTCCTGGCGCCCATGCCGACGAGGGCCACCGAGCGGATGCCGCCCGGCGCCTTCGCGTTCTGCCGGTGGATCGCCTGGAAGGCGGCCGCGCAGGCCAGGGCCACGTTCAGGGTCTCGCTGACGTTCTGCGACGACGACTCCATCGTCGGCGTGGAGATCAGGAACCTCGGCTTGACCGCCCCGGACGGCACGCACACCGCGCTGCCCACGGGGAGGGCCCCGGCGAACTCGCTCCTGATCGCCTTCTGCACCCGCAGCTGGATGCCCGCGCCGAGGTACCGCTTGATGACCGCGTCCACCCCGCCGTCCATCCGGCCACGGGAGTTGGTGGGGCTGACCCAGGCGTCGACGTCCTCGTCGAGGATCGAGCCGGTGCGGATCTCGATCTCGGGGCTGTCGGCGAAGGCCGCGCGCCACGCCTCCACCACTGCGGAGTTGGTGTCGATCAGCACCACCCTGAGCGGCGACTGCGCGTGGTCCACGGTCATGGTTCCATACCTTTCTTCATGTGGGTTTGAGCTGGTCCTTCGTAAGATCAGCGGACCCGGGGACCCTGGGGGTGGCTGTCATGGTTTAGCCGATGTTGT
>NZ_BAAGPR010000111.1:0-26883 GCF_054783955.1 Streptomyces mayteni
CCCCAAGCACTCCGTGCAGGGGGCACCCCCACCCAGGCCGCCAGGCCTGGGGGAGCCAAGGCCTGATCCACGAAGATCCAAAAGACAGGCCCTAGCGGTAGCGGCTAGGCCCCGCTGGCGGCGACCTCCGCGGCGAGCCGGACCGCGATCGCGCGGGCCAGCAGCGTGGGGCGGCCGGCGGCCTCGGCCGCGGTCGTCCGCATCCGCTCGGTGTAGCCGATGCAGTCGAGCACCAGCCAGCGGCTGCCCGCCGCGGCCAGCGTCTCGGCCGCCGTGGCGACCTCGGCCAGGGCCCGGTCCTCCGGCGCGTACGGGTTGGCCGCCGCGGCCCGCACCTTCGAGCCCGGCAGGGCCTCGGACCAGCGCGCGGTCACGTCGGCCGCCTGGTCGGGGTGCGGGCAGACCAGGCCCACCGGATCGGTGCCGACGATCGCCGCCACCGCCCGCTGCACCAGCGGCTCGGCGTAGAGCAGCGGCCGGTTCGACCGCACCGCGGGGAAGTGTCCCGTGCAGAGCAGCAGGGTGGCGGTGGCGCCGTCCCGCTCGGCCCTGGCGACCGCCCGTTCCAGGCGCGGCACGAGCGCGTCGTGGCCGAGCAGCACGGAACCGCCGTCCCGCAGCCGGGAGATCAGCGGCGGCTCGCCGGGGGCCGGCGCCACCAGGCGCCGGGTCTCCGGTTCTTCGAAGCGGTCGTCGTCCAGCGCGCCGTGCTCGACCATCCGCACGCCGCCGAGCAGCGGCTCGGCGTCGGGGCGTAGGTCGGCGCGCGGCGCCTGGCCGATCGTCACAAGCCCAAGGGCTGGGTCACTCACAGGGCCTTCGCCACCTGTCCGACGTCGTTGAGCGAGCTGCCCGCGACGAGGCCGGCGCCGACCAGCGACAGGTCGTTCTCGGCGTCCTCGGGCGACTGGCCGGCGCGGGCGCGCCACCAGGTGTAGAGCTTGCGGACGGCCAGCGCACCGAGCACCATCCAGCCGGCGTCGGGGGTGGCCACCAGCAGGCCGGTGGCGAGCATCACGCCGAGCTGGCGCGAGGAGCCGCCGATCAGCTGGATCAGGGCGCCGGGGATGGCCCAGAGCAACAGGGTGCGCATGGTGTCGGGGTCGAGGCCGGTCTGGATCGTCGCGACGTAGACCTCGGAGACCGGCGGGACCCGGCCGTCCTCGAAGAACGTCCGCCAGGCGATGACGACGACGCCGAGCGCGACCGCGAAGCCGACCAGCTGGGCCAGGTACTGCTGGCGCCGGCCGTCGAGCTCGAACGGCTGCCACGGCACGGCGTGGCGGCGCAGCAGCCAGCCAGCCTTGAAGTCGTAGCCGATGTCGGCGAACGCGGGTCCGGTGGAGGCGGTGTAGCCGACGAGCAGGGCGAGCGGCACGGTGGGGATGTCCAGCGCCAGGCCGATGATCAGGAAGATCAGCGTGACGGCGAAGGCCGGGAACCAGCCGGAGTGCATGGCGGCCAGGCCGACGATCAGCTGGTGGACGAGCGCGGCGACGCCGGCCAGGGCCACCCAGCCGATGAGTCCGGGCACCGAGAGGTCGCCTGCGATGCCGCCGGCGAAGGCGACGAAGATCGCGCCGAGGACGAACAGGCCCATGCCCTCCAGCAGGCCGCGGCGCAGCCCGGAGGCGTCGACGGTCGGCCCGGGGACGTCGTCCCGCTCGGGGGTGGCGGCGGCGTTCGCGGCGGTCGCCTTGCGGGACTGCCGGTTGCGCATCAGCAGCACGGCCTGGATCAGCGCGACGAGCCCTGCGCCGATCATCACGCCGTGCGGCACGCGCTCGGCGGTGAGGTTCACGTCGAGCAGGTCGGGGCTGTACTGGGCGACGACCAGGCCGGTGCCGAAGGCGCCGAGGGCCCAGATGTTGCCGAGGAAGCCGACGCCGGCGGCGCTGGTGGGCAGTTTGAAGAAGGCGCCGATCACGCCGACGATCGCGCCCGCGCCGAGGATCGCGGCGCGGCGGCCGCCCTCGTCGCCGGCCTTGATGGTCTCGGCGGCGGCGATGCCGGCCGGCCAGGAGCCGGTGGCGGGCAGCAGCTTGGAGTCGAAGACCCGGAACAGCACCCAGCTGTCGACGGCCAGGCCGATCACGGCGCCGCCGAGCATCGGCCAGACGAGGTCGGTGCGGCCGAGCGCGAAGGGCACCGCGATCGGGGTGAGGAGGGAGTTGGCGGCGGCGAAGGTGGCGCCGGAGATCGCCGACTGGACCAGGTTCTGCCGGTTCTGGTCACGCATCCTGGCCAGCATGGCGACCGGTATCCGGCCGACCAGCATGGCGACGAGCGCGCCGATCACGGCGGTGTTCGGGGAGATGCCGAGCGAGGTGATCAGCACGATGCCGATCAGCGCGCCGAGCACCGACATCAGCACGGTCAGCAGCAGCGTGACGGGCTCGAAGGCGCGCGGGTGCCTGGCTACCGTGTCCGCCGGCGGCGGGGCGGCGGGGGACGTGGCGGGGGTGGTCGGGTTCATCTGCTCTCCGGGGACTCCGGTGCGGCCGGGGGCGGGGCCTGCAGGCGGGTCATCGGCCCGTAGAGCTCGATGAGCCGGCTGAGCTCGGCCGGGTCGTGGAAGTGGGCGGCGCCGGTGCCGAACGCCTTGGCGGTCTCGATCGCGAACCGGGCGGCGGCGGCGATGTCGGTCTCGTGGCTGGCACCGGTGGCGCAGCCGGCCACCGCGGTCTCGGCGGTGATGGCCAGGCCGACGACGGGGGCGTCGGTGGCGGTGGCGGGTTGCAGGATCGAGTTGATGTGGTGCACCCCGTTGCCGTAGGGGGTGATGTCCTGGGTGGTGACGGGGAGCACCCTGGCCGACTGGCCGGTGACGGTCTCCAGCACGGACAGCAGGTCCTCGCTGACGCGCAGGATCCAGCCGCGGCAGATCGTCGGGGAGAGGGCGACGCCGCGGTGGTTGAGCAGCCGGTTGCCCTTGGTGGTGTCGATGGACACGATCGCGTCCATCTCCGGGGAGACCTCTTCGCGGTTGCAGGTCTCCATGTCGATCGGCGAGTCCATGAACGGCACCGGGTCGTGCGGCTGGGTGGGTGCCCAGCCAGTGACGTGGGTGGAGATCCGGACGTCGCCGTCGAGGACGTCGCCGCGGGCGTGCATGTCGAGCAGCTTGGCGGCGGCGGAGAGCGCGGCGACCGCGCCGTCCGCGTCCGAGACCAGGCCGATCCGCTCCGGGCGGGCGCCGGCGCCGCCGAGGCGGCCGAGGATGCCAAGGGTGGGGGCGTCCCCGCCGCCGACCCGGCCGCGGCGGCCGGGGATCGTCACGTGCACGAAGTCCGTGCTGCCCTTGTCGCCCTGGACCGTCCTGACCTCGACGCGCGGCGCGGGTGGCGCGTCGGCGGCCGAGGCGTCGGAGCGGGTGGCGGCGCCGTGGACGGCGCGGAGGTGGTCGGCGAGCAGGGTGCCGCTGGTCTCCGGGCGGTCGAGCAGCTCGATGACTTCGATCACGTGTTTGAGCATGCTTCGCAGAATCTGCCTTCTGTCGCGCAATACGCAACTACTTCTCGGAATGAGAGACGCTTTACACTTTGGCCATGCCTGAACACCCACCGGTAACGCAGCAGGGCGGCGGCGCCCCCGACACGCCACCGCCGCTTCAGACCGCCGACCGCGTCCTCAACGTGCTGCTCGCCTTCGACCGGGAACACCCGGAGTGGGGCGTCACCGAGGTCGCCCACGAGTTCGGCCTCGACAAGTCCGTCGCCCAGCGGCTGCTGGCCGCCCTCGCCTACCGCGGCTTCCTCGTCTCCGACCCGCGCTCGCGCCGCTACCACCTCGGCCCCGCCGTCTGGCACCTGGCCAGGGCCTGGGAACGGGACGGCGGCCTCGCCACCCTCGTCACCCCGACGCTGCGGGTCACGGCCGACGCGGTCGGCGTCGGCACGCTCTTCGCGGTGCCGGACGGCGTACACATGCGCTGCGTGGCGGCGGCCGAGGGCCCGGCCGGGCCGCTGCGCTACTACGCGCTGGCCGGCGAGCTCTACCCGGCGCACGCCGGCGCCACCTCCCGAGCGTACTTCGGCATGCTGCCGTCCGGAGATCGCGCGGCGCTGCTCTACGGCCGCCCGATGGCGCGCTTCAGCGAGCGCACGCTGACCGACCCGGCACGCCTCGAGGAGCGGTTCGCCGAGGTCAGGCGCACCGGCTACGCCTACTCGGACGGCGAGTACGACGCCGAGACCGCGGCGCTCGCCGCCCCGGTGCTGGTCGGCCGCCGGCCGGTGGGCACGCTCTCCCTGGTCGGCCCGCTCGACGTGCTCCCGGCCCGCAAGGAGGAACTCGTGCCGCCGCTGATCCAGGCCGCCGAGCGGCTCGGCCGGGTGCTGACCCCGGTCAGGCCGCGCCTGCCGGGCGCCCGCACCCGCACCCGTCCCACCACCGCCTGATTTTCGTGACCACGAAACGAGAGAGAAGGCCCATGCGCCTGCTGCTGCTGTCCAACTCCACCGCGCCAGGACACCGCTACCTGGAGCACGCCACCGAGGAGATCGCCGCCCTGCTCGACGGCGCCCGCCACCTGCTGTTCGTGCCGTACGCGCTCGCCGACCACGCCGGCTACACCGCGCAGGTCGCCACCGCCCTCGCCCCGCTCGGCGTCACGGTGACCGGTGCCCACACCGCGCCGGACCCGGCCGCCGCCGTGCGCGAGGCCGAGGCCGTCTTCGTCGGCGGCGGGAACAGCTTCCGGCTGCTGAAGGCCCTGCACGAGCACGGCCTCGTCCCCGCCATCCGGGAACGGGTGACCGCCGGCGACCTGCCGTACCTCGGGTCGAGCGCGGGCACCAACATGGCCTCCCCCACGCTGCGCACCACCAACGACATGCCGATCGTCCAGCCCCCGACGTTCGCCTCGCTCGACCTGGTGCCGTTCCAGATCAACCCGCACTACCTGGACGCCAAGCCGGACACCGCGCACATGGGCGAGAGCCGCGCCGAGCGCCTGGAGCAGTTCCTGGAGGAGAACGACGTGCCGGTGGTCGGGCTGCGCGAGGGCACCTGGCTGCGGAGGGAGGGCGAGCGGCTGACGCTCGGCGGCATCGCCGCCGGCGGCCTGCTGTTCCGCCGCGGCCTGGCCCCCGAGGAACTGGCCTCGGGCGCGGATCTGAGCGAGCTGCTGCGGGGCCGCTACCGCTTCGACGCGGGGTCGCCAGCGGCCTGACCGGCCTCAGCCGCCGTCCGCCGACGGGCCGACGGGCAGCGCGTCCGTCGGCTCGCGGTCGGTGGCGGAGGTCACGGCTCCGCCCGGGGCCGCCAGGTGAGCGAGACCGCGAAGTTCGCCTCGCCGCTGCCGCTGGCGATGACCATGTCGGCCTCCGCGGTGAGGACGACGCCGAAGTCGAGGGTGATCTCCTCCGGCGGGTCCGGCATCTCCCGCAGCCGGGCCACGAACCGCTCGGCGACCGGCCGCACGGTACCGAGCATCGCGTCCAGCGACCGCGCGGCGCGGGCGACGGGCGGCTGCCCAGGCCGCCCCACCCGGATCATGCCCTCGTCCAGCTCCCGCACCTGCACGGAGACGGTCTCCGCTCCCTCGTCGGTCAGCGGCACCTCGACCACGCCCATGCCCGGCCCCCTCTCGTCGCCCTCGCCCCACCGCCCCCGCGGCCGGCGCCGGTCGTACCGGCCATGTCAGTGTGCCCGGCGATCGGGGGGCCATGCGTGGCGGTCGACCGCGGGGCGGGCCGGGCCGCCCCGGCGTCAGGTGTTCCGTGGGACGTCGGTGTGCGGCCGGGGCGGCGGCTCGGGCAGCTCGGGCTCCGGTCGCCCGGCCGGCTCGGGCAGCCGTCGGGTCAGCAGCCAGGAGACGGCGGGCAGCGCGATCAGCGGCAGCAGCGCGGTGCCGAGCGAGGTGGCGTCGGCCGCGGCGCCGATCAGCGGGGTGGCGACGCCGCCGACGGTGACCGTCAGGCCGAGCGTGACGTCGCTCGCGGTGCCGACCCGGTTCGGCAGGTAGTCCTGGGCCAGGGTCACCTGGAGCGAGAACGGCACGTAGAGCCCGGCCGAGGTGGCCGCCACGAAGGCGTAGACGGCGGGCCCCGGCACCAGCACGACGCCCGCGACGGCGAACACGGTGACGGCGTACGACCAGGCCACCACCCGCACCCAACTGAGGCTCTACCACGCCCTGTTGCTGCGCTCCTCCGACCTGCCGGTGACTCCCCCAGCCATGGGGGTCCCCCCGGACGGAGTCTGGGGGAGGCTGGGCGGTGCCCCCATGTCGCGCACCGCTGCGGCTGGGCCTCCCCCAGCGCCTTCATCGACACCTTCCGCCGCGCCTTCGGCCACACCCCGGGCGCCCACCGGACGTTGGGCTGACGGCGGGCGGCGCCATCAGGCGGGAGCCACCACCGGAAGGCCGCGCTCGCCGGCCGCGGCTGCCAACCGCTTGTCGTAGGTCACGAACGCGGTCAAGGCGTCTTCGAGGTGCTCGGCGCTCGCCAGGTGGATGGCGTCCAGGCTCCGCAGGTGCGGCATGGGGAACATCCCGGCGGTACGAAGGATCGGATCAGTCACCCGGACGCGGAGCAGCCGATCGAGCATGTCCTCGGCCGCGTCCGCGACTTCGGGCTCCGCCCGGGCCCGAACGAGGGCCCGCGCGATCTCCGTCTGAGCCAGCGCGGACGTGGCCTGCCCCTCCAGGGCATGCGCCGACAGGAAGGCACGCAACTCCGGCGTCTCAGCCTCCGGCAGCACAAGCTTGAGCAGCGCGCAGGAGTCCAGGTAGATCAACGGTCTTCTTCCTCGCGCAGCTCCATCAGCACCTCGGACAAGCGGGAGGGCGGACCAGGACGCGCCGGAAGGGGCTGCCAGTCCCCGAGCCCCCGAGCCTGTCTGGCGTTCTCCGGGTCGACCGTACCCGTGCGAACGAGATCCTCCATCACGCGCTGCTCGGGGTCGGGAGGCCCGAGTACCGCGACGAGTCGCCCGTTGCGGGTGATCTCGACGCGCTCGCCCGACAGCACCTTGTCGATGAGTTCGCTCGCGTGCTGTTGCAGCTGGCGAATGGGCACCCTTGTCGTCATGCCTCCAGGCTAGGTATCCGTGCGGCGAAATGCCAAGTGTGCGTCGATTCGCACATACGAAGCATGCGGGGGCACTGCTACGGGTGCTCCATGACGATCACCGCCGCCGTGTTCGGTTCCAGGGCCTCGAAGAGGTGGGGGGCGTCGCCGGGGAAGGCCAGGTAGTCGCCGGGGGCGAGTTCCACCGGGTCGGAGGCGGGGCCGACGCGGGCGCGGCCGGCGGAGAGGACGACGTGTTCGACGGTGCCCGGCTGGTGTGGCTGTGACCGCTTGGCCTCGCCCGGGCCTGCCGTGATCCGGTACACGTCGCGGCGGGCGCCCGGCGGGCAGGAGGCGAGGAGCGTGGCCACGTAGTCGGCACGCTCCGCGCGGGTCGCGGCGCCCTCGCCGGCCCGCACCAGCCGCACCCGGGGGCGCGGCGGGTCGACGAACGCGCTGAACGGCAGATCGAGCGCGACACCGATGGCCCACAGGGTCTCCACGCTCGGGTTGCCCGCGCCCGCCTCCAGTTGGGACAGCGTGGACTTGGCGATGCCGGCCCGCGCCGCCAGCGCGCTCAGCGACAGGCCCGCGCGCTCCCGCTCCCGCCGGATCGACTCGGCGATCCGCGCCCCCAGATCCGGCCTGCCCGCCATGCGTGCGCTCCTCGCTCTGCGTCGCTCGACCTGTCGCTCGTTCTGCCGTCCGCCCTGCCGTTCGGCTTGACGAACGCCCGTTCTCCGCTCCACCATACCGGTCAACCGTTCGCTACGCCGAACGGAGGAGACGACGACCGGAGCAGCCATCGTGAATCACCACCTCGGGATACTCGCCCACAGCGCCGAGGGCGCCGCGCTCTGCTTCCAGGACTTCTGCCGGCGGGGCTTCCGCGCGCTCGGCCCGCACGACCACCCCGACGTCACGCTCGACCTCGTGCCGCTGGCCCGCGCCATGCCGGCCTGGGACGCCGGCGACCACGATGCGGTCCGGGCGATCCTGGCCACCAGCGTCGAGCGGCTGGCGGCCGCCGGCGCGGCCTTCTTCGTCTGCCCTGACAACACCGCCCACCTGGCACTTCAGCGCCCCGGGCCCGAACTCGCCCTGCCAGGGCTCAACCTGCCTGACGTCGTCGCCGCCCGCGCCGCGCGGGACGGGCGGCGGCGGGTCGGCGTGCTCGGCACCCGCTTCACGATGGGCTCCACGCTCTACGCCGACGCCCTCGCCCGGCACGGCGTCGCCGCCGAGGTGCCGGAGGCGGCGGACCGCGAGACCGTGGACGCGATCATCTTCGAGGAGCTGCTGAACGGCGTCTTCGGCGACGCGGCCCGCGCCGCCTACGTTCGCGTCATCGAACGGCTGGCGGCCCGGGGCTGCGACGCGGTCGCCCTGGTGTGCACCGAGATCCCGCTGCTCGTCGGTCCCGACGACTCGCCGCTGCCGACGCTCGACTCCACCGCGCTCGCCGCCGAGGCGGCGTTCGCGACGGCCACCGGCCAGGCGCCGTTCCCCACCTGGCGCGGCGGCCCGTTCGCCGGTTAGCCGAGCGAGCAGGTGGCCAGGGCCTGGAGACCGGCCGGGGCGACCTCGCCCTGCCGCTCGATCGCAATCCGAATCCGGTCCAACGACGCCACCCGCTTATCCTCCAACGGACCCAGAATCGCGTTCTGCACGAAGTCCGGACCACCCTCACCGGCCGAACTCACCAAGCGGGCGTTCGCCTCCCCGATCTGCGTCTGCAACAACGCCAACTCCCGATCCACCTCAGCCTCCGCCGCCGCCGGCACCGCACCCACCACCACCTCGGGACACGCGATGCTCCCCGCCTCCGCGCCGGTGTCCTCGGCCGGAACCTCCGGCGCGGGGTCGGCCGGCGCCTCGCCGCCGTCGGACAGCGAGCAGGTGGCCAGCGCCTGGAGACCGGCCGGCGCGACCTCACCCTGCCGCTCGAACGCAATCCGAATCCGGTCCAACGACGCCACCCGCTTATCCTCCAACGGACCCAGAATCGCGTTCTGCACGAAGTTCGCACCCCCCTCACCAGCAGAACTGACCAACCTGGCGTTCGCCTCCCCGATCTGCGTCTGCAACAACGCCAACTCCCGATCCACCTCAGCCTCCGCCGCCGGCACCGCACCCACCACCACCTCGGGACACGCGATGCTCCCCGCCTCCACGCCGGCGTCCTCCACCGGCGCCGCCGACTCCTCGGGGGCGGCCCCGACTCCGTCGGACAGCGAGCAGGCCGCCAGCGCGTCCAGGTTCGCCGGCGCTGTCTCGCCCTGCCGCTCGAAGACCTGCCCGATCCGGTCGAGGACCGCGACCCGCTTGTCCTCCAACGGGCCGAGGATCGCGTTCTGCACGAAGTTCGGACCGCCCTCGCCGGCGGAGTTCGCGAGCCTGGCGTTGGCCTCCTCGATCTGCGTGACCAGCAGCGCCAACTCCCGGTCCACCTGGGCCTCCGCCGCGGCCGGCGTGTTGGTGATCAGGACCTGCGGGCAGACGACGCTCTGGCCGCTCGTTCCCGACTCCTCCCCCGCCATGGCCGCGGTCACCCCGACCGCGCCCGCCACCACCGAACCACCGACGAGGCCGGCGATCAGCACGCGCCGACGGTTGAAAGAAGGACGGCCACGGCCACGAGACATCGGGTCACCTCACTGGGTTGGGACGCGCGGTTGCGGTCCTTCCACCGTGCGCGCCCCCGCCCCGACCGCCGCCGACGTTCAACTCATCCGATAAATTTCCGGGTCCCCCGCACGCCTGCGGCTACCATCTCAGGCCCGGCCACTACCCGAGCGCCATGTCGTTGGCCGTGTAGAGCGGAAGGCCGTCCGTCTCCAAGCGCTGACTGTGACGCTAGGCCCGCGACACGCCGGTTGGAGCGGGCCTAGCGTCACAACCTTTGAGCCCCGCCCGGCAACGGTGCGCCGATGGCCAGGTCCGCGTCGAGTTTGGCGACCAGTTCCGTGGCGAGAGCAGGAGCATGGCGAGTGGCCCACTGCCGGGTGAGGGAGAGGAAGCCGCGCAACTCCTCCTGCACGGTACGCAGGGTCCCTGGCACGTCGCCTGTGGGGATCTCGATGGGACGCCCGAGCGGCGGTTCGGCCGAGTCGCCGCCGTCCGGCCACAGCCGAACGACCGGGGCGGCAAGCTCGACTCTCGGCGTGGGGTCGTGGCCGAGCCACGGGGTGTCTCCCCGCACGACGTCGAGCCAATCACGCCAGTCGCCGAGACCACAACAGCAGCCCGGGCTCACCGTGACGTCCACGGCGGTGTCGCGGACGCGCAGTCCGCCCTGTGCGATGACCTTGTCCGCAGCCAACAGGCCACGGATGTGGTCGCCGCCGGCGACGAGGCTCGCCAGTGCCGTGCCGACTTCCAGCGGAGACATACGACCGGACAGCGGCAGGAGCCGGAAAGGCGGTACGTCAGCCACTTCCCACAGCGAGAAGTCCGCGGTGTCCACGGTCTCCAGCACCGCGTCGACGATCAGCACGACTTCAGCCGTCGCTCTCCCTGACCGCGCCGAGCAGCGCCGCCAGCCGTGCCGGGCTGGTCGTCAGGACGACGTCCGGGTCGTCACTCTCGCGGAGTGCCAAAGCGCTTGGTGCTCCGCCCAGTTCCAGGCAGTCATTACCATCCCCACCACCGGAGAAGGACGACTTCTGCCATCCAGGGTTTGCGGTCACGCTCCGCCCCTCACATTTCCTGTCCGATGCGACGGATCAGGTCGCGGGAGGCAGCCTGATCCAGTGATGCTCGCTCAACCTTCTCGAAGAGAGAGCGTAGTCGGTTGAGCTGGGCTCGGGCATGGACGAACGAGCTACCCTGCGGGGTGTCTTGTAGGACGGTGTCCAACTGCGGGACAGGGCCGCCCGCGTGCAGCATCGAGGAGTTGGCTCCGGCGAAGCCGTCCTGATCGAAGGGGATCACTCGCAGTGTGACGTGCGCACGCTCGGATTGATCGAGCAGGGCCCGGAGCTGCGCCTGGGAGGCCTTGCGGTCCGCCACCCGAATCCGCAGAGCGGCCTCATGGACGATCGCAGTGAACTCGGTGGGCGGGTACCTGTCGATGACCACTTTGCGCTGCATGCGGTGTGCAATTCTCGGTTCGAGCTCGCTATGCGGAAGCTCGGGGACGGTGTACGAGAAGACAGCGCGAGCGTAGTCCTCGGTCTGGAGCATGCCCGGCACATGAACGATCTGCACCGTTCGCAGCGACATCGCGTGGTGCTCCAGCTCAGCGTGATCCAGGAACACTGGCGGCAGAACGCCCCGGTAGTCCTCCCACCAGCCACGCGTGCGATCCATGACCATGCCGGCCAGCGCCTCAACCAACTCGCCGTCAGCGCAGGCGAAGTGGGCTACGAGGCGCCGTAGTCGGTCAGCGCTGATTCCCGTCTTTCCCGTCTCGATCTGGCTGATCGCCACCGGGTTGACGCCGAGGAGCCCGGCAGCGTCGCGAGCGGAAATACCCGCTGCTTCCCTCAGCTTGCGCAGCTCGACGCCCAAGCGCGCCTGTCGAGCGGTGGGCTGGGTCCTGGGCGGCACGCCGCCCCCCTTTCAAACAGGTGAACTATCTATCCCACCAAGGGGCTTACATGGTGTTGCTCAGGAATAACTCTACACCCTACAGTGAGTCGCGAGATAGTTACGCCCGATGAACGATCGGAGCATTCCATGGACTGGCAGAAGGACGACATCCGCGAGGTGGTCAACGAGACCGCGCCCAAGGTGTTCGCCATCGTCGTGACGTACGAGAACCCGTACGACGAGGACTGGGTCGCCGCCTGGGGGATGGCCTACCAGGACAAGACCTTCGAAGTCGCCACCGTGGACGGCGACATGCGGCTTCGCGTCTGCACCCTCGACTGGCTGCTCGCGTACTTCGGCCGCGACCCCGTCGCCACCGCCCGCGTCGAGTGGCCGGCCGCCGCCTGACGGGACGGCGCCTAGCCGGCCTGGCCGTTCAGCCGCGCGAGGGCTTCGCTGATCAGTGCTCGCGCCGGCCGCCCGTACACGGCCGACCGCTTCAGCATCTCGAACGCCCTCGCGTACAGAGCGATCTCGCGGGGTTGCGTGACCGAGAACTCGGCCGAGTACGTCTCGACGAGGACGAGCCGGTCGTCGAACATCGAGAAGGAGTTGCCGGGCCAGATGCGCATCGGCGCACGGGCCGGGATCAGGCCCAGGCTCAGGCGGGGAATGGACATGACGGCCAGGAGGCGATCAAGCTGGCCTCGCATGACGTCGGGCCCGCCGAAGTTCGTGTAAAGGACCTGTTCCGCCAGCAGCACATGGAATCTCCGCTCCCCCTGGTAGAGGTACTGCTGGCGCTCCATCCGTCTGGCCACGGCCGCGTCGACGTCGTCGGGGATCTCGTAGTAGTCCACGACCTGGCGGAAGGTCTCGGCGGCGTACTCGGCTGTCTGGAGCGTGCCCCAGATCACGGTCGGGTGCCAGATGCGGAAGACCTTGGACTTCGCGTAAACCGGCAGCGCCCTGCGCTGCCGCTCCTCGGCTCCCGATCGGAGTTGGCGGCGCCACTCCAACCACAGTTCCTCGATATGGCGAGCTGTGGCGATCAGATCGTCAACCTGATCCTGAGTGTTGGTCTTCTGACACCAGGCGCGGATGTCGTCCTCACTCGCGTTCTGGCGTCCGTTCTCGATGCGGGAGACCTTGGACTCGTGCCACCCGGTCGCGGCGGCGAACGCGCGTGCGCGGGAGAACCCCGCGTCCTTGCGAACCGCCCGCAGGCGGGCGCCCAACGCCCGTCGTTGCGCCTGTGCCTCGCTGTTTCGATCGGTCAGGGCCGGTACTCCGCGTGTGGAATGGCGAGGGACCAGAGTCGCTCGCGAAGACGTACGCACTCTGCCACGGCCTCTGGCTCGGTGACCAGTTCGGAGCCGAGGACCCGCCCCTCGGGGTCGAAGTGGCCCACAGCGAGAACCCGGTCGTCGAAGAGCCACCAGTCGTTGCCGGCCACCGGGAAGACGAATCCTCCGGGGACGCGGTGACGGGGCAGCCAGCGGATATCCTCGCCGGCAGCCGTGTTGAGGCGGGTCAGTGAGTGTTCCCACCTGATGTAGCGGGAGTGCGGTTCCGTGACGACGCGGACTCGCCGCACTGTCTTACCCTCACCCGTGACACGCCTCATCAGCGCCGTCCAGGGGGCGAGCCAGGCGTAGTCGTCGGGCTCACCTCGCCGCCACCGCGCGTAGGGCGTGTCCTCGATGGGCGAGCCGTAGTCGTCCCGCAACTCCAGGTGGAAGGCGTCCCGTTCGAATACCTCGAAGAGCTCGTCGCGCTGGGCGGGGGTGATCAGGTCCACCGCTCTCCTCACAGCAGGGCAATGATCGAGGCCCTGGGGACCTCGACACAGGTCTCGTAGTCGGGCAGTCGCATCTGGCTCAGGGCCTCCGGATCGCGCATCCGTCGCCCCTGAACAATGCACGTGCCCTGCTCGGTGACGAGGGCAATCGGTGCAACGAAGCGCCTGATCTCGCCGCTCGGCAGGCCGTCCTTCGTCAAGTGCTCGAACAGCTCGATCGGCACCTCGACGATCGTGTGGCCATCCGGCACGTCGAGCCTCATCAACAGATCGTTCGCGAAGACCTTCCAGCCCTGCACGACGTAGCTGTCCCGGTCGCTCGCGTAGAGGGTGGGGCTGTCTCCGGGTGTGGAGTTCTTTCCGAGGAAGCGCAACTTCATGGCCGCATCCACCTCCGAAACCTTGCGTGCGATTGCATGGCACTTCGATGTTCGACCGGCTGTCTAGCCACGTCAACCTCAATGAAGCAAACTCGCGCAATTTTCTTGCTGGTTGCTGGAGCGCGACTTTACCGTCGTAAGCGAGCACCCCTCCCGTCGATCGTCTGCTCCGACGAAACCGCATCCGACCGACGGGAGGGGTGCTCCAAGAGCCCTTCGAGCGGGAGGAGTCCCGATGGGTACGGCAGTAGCGGTACGCGATCCGAGGGAACTGTTGGGCGAGGCGGTCTGGGAGCGGGAGGTCAAACTCCTGACCCGTGACTACCTCATGGACAGCGTGATGGCCGGCCGGCTGCTCGGTCAGGCCGTCGCTTACCTGATCACCGCCATGGAGACCATGGGCGAGGGTCTGGAACTGGGCTGCGGCGTGCTCGTCGACGTGGCCGTGCACACGCTCATCCTCGACACGAGGAACTACGCCGCGTTCTGCGACAAGTACAACGGCGGAAAGTTCCTCCACCACGTCCCCGAGATCGACCGCAAAGCCGACGGCACCGCCATGCGGACGGCTGCCGTGGTCGAGCAGCACGGGTTCGAGGTGGACTGGCCGCTGTGGGAGCGCGACGCCGCGCAATGCTCCCCGTGCGCCCAGGGTACGAACTGTCACTGATCTGCTCGCGCGGAAGGCCGGGGTCGCCCTTGTGGGTGGCCTCGGCCACTGTACGTCGCGGCAGCAGGAGTAACGTGTGGTGCCGTCGGAGTCAGACGGTACGGATGCTCAACGACCAATCCACTGAAGGATGCTGTCGCATGAGCATGGAAAGCTACTGGGACCGCTACGCGGCCGGAGCCGTTGCGAAGATCGGCTCGGTGTCGGACGCCACCGACAAGGGATTCGGCTGGACCCAGTACGACCACCACGGCCCGGCGGAAGAGTTGCTGTGCCAGCCTGAGAACGCTCTTGAACTGGGCTGTGGCAGTGGAGACGAGGTCGCGTACCTCGCGCGCAAGGGTGTCGACGCCACCGGGATCGACCTCTCCCCCGTCCAGATTGGCTACGCCAGGGAGCGTTGGGGCGATGTTGAGGGGGCTCGCTTCCACCTCCGCGAGGCCGTCGACTTCCTCACCACCGGAGCTTCGGAGACGTACGACGCCATCTACTCGATCTGGGGCGCCTTCTGGTTCACCGACCCGTGCCGGCTACTGCCCGCCATCCGCCGACGCCTCAGCCCTGGCGGGGTGCTGGTCTTCTCCCAGGCGCCGGCCGTCGAGGGCTGCTACGGCGCGCAGGGCATGTACGGCAACGGCTTCACGGGCAAGACGCTGTCGATCAGGCGGTGGGCGTACTCGGCCGAGATGTGGCGCGGGATCCTGGCACGGCACGGGTTTTCGGAAGTCGATGCGCGGGTCGTCGAGGCGCCGGATCCCGAGAACCTGGGCACATTGCTCGTCCAGGCGCGGGTCGGTCAGCCCAGCGGGCGGCGGTAGCGGGTGCCGGGGCGGCCGGTGAGGGTGAGGTCGCCGACGGGGGTGAAGCCGTTGCGTTGGAGGACCGTCGCCGAGGCGAGGTTGTCGCGGGTGGTGCGGGCCGTGAGTTCGGTGAGGCCGTAGGTGGCGGCCGCCAGGCGGCAGACCTCCGCGACGGCGGTGGTCGCCACCCCGCGACCGGTCCAGGGTTCGCCGATCCGGTAGCCGAGTTCCGCGGTGCCGGCCGCCGCGTCCACCAGGTTGACGCGGCCGATCAGCTCGCCCGCCGGGTCCAGGACGACGTGGAAGTGGCAGACGCCGGCCTGCTGTTCGGCGAGGAGCGCCTCGTGGCGGGCTGCGAAGTCGGCGAAGTACGCGTCGCCCCGGTCCGTGATCGAGCGGGCGAAGTAGGCGCGGTTCGCCCGCTCGAACGCCAGCAGCGCCGGCGCGTGGTCAGCGCGCAGTCGTTCCAGCCTGGGTTCCGGTCTGCTCACGTTCGGCAGCGTAGGCGAGCGCCTTGTCGAAGAACGAACGAGTATCGGCGGCCAGGGCCTCGGGGACCTCCATGGCCGGGAAGTGGCCACGCCCCGGGTTGGAGTCCGGCCAGTGGATGACGTGGTTCGTCCGCTCGGCGAGCCGGCGGATGCCGGGCGGGCCGGCGTAGACCCCGGAGGGGACGAGCTTCTGGCCGCCGGGCCAGCCGAAGCCGGTGGTCTCGTACATCGGCCAGGACGAGGTGCCCGAGGTGCCGGTCAGCCAGTAGATCGTGGCGTTGGTGAGGAAGAGGTCCCGCGAGGTGTGCACGTTGAACTGGTGGAACTTCTCGGCGAGCCAGGCCAGTTGGCCGATCGGCGAGTCGTCCCAGCCGTAGCAGAACGTCTGCGGCGCGGCGCGCAGCAGCGTGTGGTGGTCGACGCCGCCGGTGGACCAGCTCTTCATCAGCTCGTAGCCGGCCAGCTCGTCAGGGGTCATCTCCGGCACGTCGGCCTCGGTGGGGAAGCCGAGGCCGCCGTCGATGTACACGCCGACGACGTGCTCGGGGTCCGCGACGGCCACCTCGGGCGCGATGTAGGCGCCCAGGTCGCCGCCGTGGGTGCCGTACCGCGAGTGGCCGAGGCGGCGCATCAGCTCGGCCCAGATCCGGGCCACCCTGGCCACGCTCCAGCCGGTGGTGGACGGCGGGGCGGAGAAGCCGAAGCCGGGCACCGAGGGGGCGACGACGTGGAAGCCTTGCGCGGTCAGCGGTTCGACGAAGTCGGCGAACTCCACGAAGGAGTTGGGCCAGCCGTGGGTGAGGATCAGCGGCAGCGCGTCGGGCACCGCGGAGCGGACGTGCAGGAAGTGGATGTCGAGCCCGTCGATCTCCGTCGTGAACTGCGGGAAGGCGTTGAGCCTGGCCTCCCAGGCCCGCCAGTCGTAGTCGGTGGCCCAGTGGTCGGCCAGCTCGCGGAGGTGCGCCACCGGGACGCCCCGGCTCCAGCCCTCGCCCGGCAGCTGGCGCGGCCAGCGGGCCCGGGCGAGGCGGTCGCGGAGGTCGTCGAGGTCGGCCTGGGGGACGTCGATGCGGAAGGGGAGGATCTCGTCGCTCATGACAAGCACGCTATGCGGGATACAGGTCCGTTTCTGTCCTCGTTCGCACGGCATGCTGGAGGCATGAGGCTGAGGACATGAGCGAGAACCAGGCGGGACAGGCGGCACGGCTGCTGCGGCTGCTCTCCCTGCTCCAGACGCCGCGCGAGTGGCCGGGCGGCGAGTTGGCCGAGCGGCTCGGGGTGACGCGGCGGACCGTGCGGCGGGACGTCGAGCGGCTGCGCGACCTGGGCTATCCGGTGCGGGCGACGCGGGGCGTGATCGGCGGGTACCGGCTGGCGGCGGGCAGCGCGATGCCGCCGCTGTTGCTGGACGACGAGGAGGCGGTGGCGATCGCGGTCGGGCTGCGGACGGCGGCCGACGCGGCGGTGGCCGGGATCGAGGACGCGTCGCTGCGGGCGCTGGCCAAGCTGGAGCAGGTGCTGCCGGCCCGGCTGCGGCGCCGGGTCGCGGCGCTCGGCCTCGCCACGGTGCCGCTGTGGAGCGGGGACGGTGGCGGTGGCGGTGGCGGTGGCGGCGACCGCGCCGTGGATCCCGAGGCGCTGGCCGTGCTGGCGGGCGCGGCGGCCGGGCGCGAGCGGCTGCGGTTCGGCTACCGGGCGGCGGACGGGCGGGAGAGCCGCCGGCTGGTGGAGCCGTTCCGGCTGGTGGCGGCCTGGCGGCGCTGGTATCTGCTGGCGTTCGACGTGGAGCGGGACGACTGGCGGGTGTTCCGCGTCGACCGGATCGCCGCCCCCACGCCGACCGGCGTCCGGGTCGCGCCCCGCGAGCCGCCGGACGGCGACGCGGCGGCCTTCGTGACGCGCCGGCTGGCCGCGCTGCGGCCCCGGTTCGAGGTGGCGGCGACGCTCCACCTGCCGGCCGCCGAGGCGGCGCGGCGGCTCGGCGCCGGCCTGCCTGAGCCGCGGCCGATCGACGCCGAGAGCTGCGAGTTGCGGGGCGAGGTCGACGATTCTGTGGAGTGGCTGGCGGCCCGCCTTGTCACGCTGGGCTGCGAGTTCACCGTGCGGCGGCCGCCCGAACTGGTCGAGCGCCTGCGGGGCGTCGGCGAGCGGGCCCTGCGGGCGGTGGGCGGGGACTGACGCGAGGCCGTAGCGGGGGGAGGTGTCACCAGCGACGGCGCACGGTCGCCTTGGGGCCGGTCACCAGGCTGGCCGGCGGTACGTCGTCGGCCACCACCGCGCCGGCGGCGACCACGGCGTCGCGGCCGATGCTGACGCCGGGCAGGATCGTGGCGCCGGCGCCGATCCACACGTTCTCGGCCACGGATATGGGCTCGCCGGTGAGGTAGAGCCGCCGCTCCTCGGGATCGACCGGGTGGCCGCCGGTGATGAACGTGACCTTCGGGCCGATCATCACGCGCTCGGCGATCCGGATGCCGGCGTAGTCGAGGAACGTGCAGTTCTGGTTGATGAACACGCGCTCGGCGAGGTCGAGACGGAGGCCGTGGTCCGTGTAGAAGGGCGGGTAGATGGTGACTCCCGGCGGCAGCGGCCTGCCGAGGATCCGCTCGAACAGCTCCGCCCTGCCCGCTTCGTCGTCGAAGGGCAGGACGTTCAGGCGGGAGGTGAGCTCGGTGACCCGCAGGACCCGCTCGGCCATGGCCTCGAACTCGGTGCTGCGGATGCGCATGAGACGGTCGCTCGACATGCCGGGAACTCTCTTTCTGTTCTTTCTGCGGGTGGCTTGGTGGGGTGCTCACTGCCCGCCGGCGGGCGCGGCGCCGAGGGCGTCGCGTTCCGCCGTCGTCGTCCAGGAGGGGAGCCAGACCGGCCCGGGGAGCGCGGGCAGGGATCCCAGGTGGGCGAGGACGCGACGGAGTTCCGGGTGGGGGTTGGCCCGAGGGAGGAGCAGCAAGAGCGGGTACGCGGGGGTCGGGTTCACGACGGGGATCCGGCGCAGGTCGTGGCGCTTCGGCCAGAGGTACCGGTCGCGCGCCCCGACGAGGGTGGCCACGTCTCCGGAGTCCGCGAGGGTGTCGAGCAGCACCTCGTCGCCGAAGTGCGGGCCCGCCGCGTCGACGCGCAGGTCGAAGGCGGTGGCGAGCTGGTCGTAGAAGTCCGCCCACTCGCTTCGGGGCGCGATGCCTGGCACCCAGATCCGGTGCCCGCGCAGCCGCCGGGGCGACAGCGTCCGCGCCGAGGCGAGCGGATGTCCCGGGCCGACGAGAAGTTCGAGTGGCGAGTGGAACGCGTGGACCATCCGCAC
This sequence comes from Streptomyces mayteni, assembly GCF_054783955.1. Classification (NCBI taxonomy): domain Bacteria; kingdom Bacillati; phylum Actinomycetota; class Actinomycetes; order Kitasatosporales; family Streptomycetaceae; genus Streptomyces; species Streptomyces mayteni. The sequence goes on from NZ_BAAGPR010000111.1 coordinate 18,996, forward strand.
CTCGGGCGGCAGCGCGGCCGGGTCGGTGACGGCGCGGAACGAGGCGTCGATCTCGCCCGCGGCGACGGCGGCGGCCACCGCGCGGGGGTCGTCGACCCGGAGGGTCACCACGTCGAGGCCGGTTCCCTGACGCGACCGCCAGTAGTCGTGCAGCACGACGGCCTGTGCGCTGCGCAGCCCGAGAACGTCGATCCGCAGGGGCCGGGAGCCCGGCCGCACCGCGGTGACGGCGCGCTCGACGGCCGCGACGACGCTCCGCGCGTGGGGGAGGAACACCCGACCGTCGCGCGTCAGCTCGGCCCCCCGGGCGGTACGGGTGAACAGCCGGGCCGCCAGCTCGCGTTCCAGGGCGGCGATCCGTTTGGAGACCGCCTGCGGGGTCACGCCGAGCTCGTCGGCCGCCAGCTGGAACCTTCCGAGCTCGGCCGCCCGGACGAACGATCGCAACGCCTCGGTGTCCACGGGCGCATCCTAGGAGCGCTCAACCCCGCGTTGCGGCCGGTGGAGGATCGGTTGTCCGGCCACGCTCCGCGCCCCGCCGGGCCGGCGCGGTCAGTCGGCGGGGGTGACGCCGGCCCGGCGGGCGAGGGCGACGGCGGCCAGGGTGGAATGGACGCCGAGTTTGCCGAGGACGTTCTGCATGTGGGTGCGGACCGTGTGCGGGGAGAGGTAGAGCCGTTCGGCGACGGCCTTGCGGCCGAGGCCGGCCAACATGCAGCGGAGCACCTCGAGTTCGCGGGGGGTCAGGGACTCCACCAGCCGCTGGTGCTCGGTGCGGTGCCTGCGGTCCCTGCTCAACTCGCGCAGCACGGCCGTCAGCAGGGCCGGCGGCACGTGGGTCTCGTCGCGCAGCACGCCGCGCACCACCTGGAGCAGCCTGGCCAGCGAACTGTCCTTGGCCACCCAGCCGCTGGCGCCGGCCGAGAGGGCCTGGGCGGCCAGCTTCGGATCATCGTATGCCGCGAGCATGACAGCACGAAGGGCCGGTAGACGCTCCTGCGCCGACGCGAGCAGCGAACCGTCGCCCTCCACGCCGTCCGCCATCCCGGCGTCGAGGAGCAGCACGTCGAAGGGCGCGCGCTCGAGCAACTGGTGGGCGGCGGGCAGCGATCCGACGGCCGCCGCGTCGACGTCCTGCTCGGCGGTGAGCGCCGTGGCCAACGACTCGGCGAAGATCCGGTGCTCGTCCACCACCAGCACCCGAATGCGATCCACAACCACCCCTCGCGTAAGCCGCTCGGCTTCGGGCGGGCGCGACGCCGGCGCCCGGGCCCCGGGGAGAACCGTGCGGCCGCCGCCGCACGGCACCGGTGCCGGGCCGTGGGCGTCGCACCCACCTGTCTCGCCCCCTGATACGAACACCGGCCCCCACCGGTGCGCTTCTCTCAGGGTACGGGCGGTGCCGGGTGGCGGAAGTGGTTTGGCGGAAGTCGTCGTATCAAAGCGATCACGGCCTACCGGAACGGCCTGCCGGCCTACCGGTGACCACCCACCGTTCCGGCCGCTTCCCCCAGGGGGTGGCCCCGCGCTCCGCGCGGGTTTACCCACCCTCCCCCAGCCTGGCGGCTGGGGGAGGGTGGGGGGAAAAACCTACGACGTCCGGACCCGGTGGGCGCCTTCCGAAGGGGTCGCTTCGAAGGTGCGCGGCGCCCGGTAGTCGGACTTGGCGAACGCGTCCGTGATCGCCCGCGTCGTCGCGTCCACCGCCGCGGTCTCGACCAGGACGATCGCGGAGCCGCCGAAGCCGCCGCCCGTCATGCGGGCGCCGAGGGCGCCCTCCGCGACGGCGGTGGAGACCACGAGGTCGAGTTCGGGGCAGGAGACCTCGAAGTCGTCGCGGAGCGAGGCGTGGCCCTCGGTGAGGAGCGGGCCTATCTCGCGGGCGCGGCCGGCGTCGAGGAGGTCGATGACGCGTTCGACCCGGCGGTTCTCCGTCACGATGTGCCTGACGCGGCGCCGGATGACCGGGTCGGGGAGGCGGGAAAGCGCCGAGTCGAGGTCGTCGTACGCGACGTCCCGCAGGAACGGCACGCCGAGCGCGGCCGCGCCGGTCTCGCACTCGGCGCGGCGGGTGGCGTAGGCGCCGTCCGCGTGGCTGTGCTTGACCTGGGTGTCGACGACCAGCAGCCGCAGCCCCTCGCTCGCCATGTCGAACGGCACCTGGCGGCGGGAGAGGTCGCGGGTGTCGAGGAACAGGACGTGCCCCGCGGCGCAGCTGGCCGAGGCCATCTGGTCCAGGATCCCGCACGGCATGCCGACGAAGTCGTTCTCCGCGCGCTGCGAGAGGCGGGCCAACGCCTCGGGCGCGAGGCCGAGGTCGTCGAGGTCGTTGAGCGCGAGGGCCGTGACGACCTCGAGCGCCGCCGACGAGGAGAGCCCGGCGCCCGTCGGCACGTTGGAGTCGAAGGACAGTTCGGCGCCCGTTAGCCGGTGGCCGGCCCGCTCCAACACCCAGGCGACGCCGGCCGGGTAGGCGGCCCAGCCGGTCACCGAGCCGGGGGTCAGCTCGTCGAGGGAGAGTTCGACGGGCGGGGCGGCGATCTGCGCTGAGGAGAGCCGCAGCAGCCGGTCACCGCGGCGGGCGGCCGTCGCCCTGGTGGTGTGCGGGAGGGCGAACGGCATCACGAAGCCCTCGTTGTAGTCCGTGTGTTCGCCGATCAGGTTGACCCGGCCAGGGGCGGCCCAGCGCCCGCTGTCGACGCCCGTCATCGAACCGGCTCCTCGTCGCGGCTGGCGAACGCCCAGGCGTCCGCGATGATGTCGGACAGGTCGGCGCGGCTCGGCCGCCAGCCGAGGCGCTCGCGGGCGCGCTCGGCGGAGGCGACCAGCACGGCCGGGTCGCCGGCGCGGCGCGGGGCCGCGGTCTCCGGGATCGGGTGGCCGGTGACGCGCCGCGCGGTCTCGACGACCTCGCGGACCGAGAAGCCGTTGCCGTTGCCGAGGTTGCAGATCAGGTGCTCGCCGGCGGTGGCGGCGGTCAGCGCGAGCAGGTGGGCCTCGGCGAGGTCGTCGACGTGGATGTAGTCGCGGACGCAGGTGCCGTCGGGCGTCGGGTAGTCGGTGCCGTAGACGCTGATCGTCTCGCGGCGGCCGAGGGCGACCTGGAGCACGATGGGGATCAGGTGGCTCTCCGGGTCGTGCCGCTCGCCGATGGCCGGGTCGGCGCGGTGCGCGCCCGCCACGTTGAAGTAGCGCAGCGAGACGGCGGCGAGCCCGTGCGCGGCGGCCTCGCCGGTGATCATGTGGTCGACGGCGAGCTTGCTGGCGCCGTACGGGTTGGTGGGGGCGGTGGCCGCGTCCTCGGTGATCGGGGTGGCGGTCGGCTCGCCGTAGACCGCGGCCGTCGAGGAGAAGACGAGGGTCCGCACGTCCGCCTCGCGCATCGCGGCCAGCAGGTCGAGGGTGCCGGCGACGTTGTTGCGCCAGTACTTCTCGGGGTCGAGGACGGACTCGCCGACCTGGGAGCAGGCGGCGAAGTGCAGCACGGCGTCGTAGCCGCCGTCCAGCCACTTGCCGGCGTCCTGGATCCGGCCTTCGACGAACTCGGCGCCGGCCGGGACGCCCGCGCGGAAGCCGGTGGAGAGGTCGTCGAGCACGGTCACCTGGTGCCCGGCGGCGAGCAGGTGCGCGGCGACCGTGCCGCCGACGTAGCCCGCACCGCCCGTAACGAAGTACCTCATGCCTCTGTCGCCACCTCTCGGAGCCGGTCGGCCGCGGCCTCCGGCAGTACGTCGCTCACGAAGGCGCCCATGCCCGACTCGGAGCCGGCCAGGAACTTGAGCTTCCCGGGGCTGCGCCGGATGGTGAACAGCTCCAGGTGCAGCGCGAAGTCCTCGCGGGCCGGCATCGCGAAGGGCGCTTGGTGCCAGCCGGAAATATACGGGGTCGGCCCGGCGCCCTCGCCGAAGATCCGGTCGAAGCGGCGCAGCAGCTCCAGGTAGACGGCGGGGAAGCCGGCGCGCTCGTCGTCGTCCAGGGCCGGCAGGTCGGGGACGCGGCGGCGGCGCGGGTAGAGGTGCACCTCGTAGGGCCAGCGGGCGGCGCGCGGCACGAACGCCGTCCAGGTGTCGGTCTCCAGCACGACGCGGCGCCCGTCGGCCCGCTCGGCGGCGAGCAGTTCGTCGTAGAGGTTGCCGCCGGTGCGGGCCTTGTGGGCGGCGACGGAGCGCAGGGCGCGCGCGGTGTGCGGGGTGACGAACGGGTAGCCGTAGATCTGGCCGTGCGGGTGGCCGAGGGTGACGCCGATCTCGGCGCCGCGGTTCTCGAAGCAGTAGACCTGCTGGACGCCGGGGTGCTCGGCGAGCTCGGCGGTGCGGTCGGTCCAGGCGTGCAGGACGAGCGCGGCCTGCTCGGGGGTGAGCGAGGCGAAGGAGGCGTCGTGCTCGGGGGTGAAGCAGACGACCTCGCAGCGGCCGACGTCGCCGCCGAAGGACGGGAAGCGGTTCTCGAAGACCGCGACCTCGTAGGAGTCGGCGGGTATCTCGCTCAGCCGGTCGCCCCTGGTGGGGCAGAGCGGGCACTGGTCGGCCGGCGGGTGGTAGGTACGGGACTGGCGGTGCGCCGCGTAGCCGACGTGCTCGTCGAGGAGGGGGTCGTGCCGGATCTCGGAGGCCGAGACGGCGGGCTGGAGGGGGCGGCGGTCGAGGGAGTCGCGGACGGCGTCGTCGCGTGAGTCGTAGTAGATCAGCTCACGGCCGTCGGCCAGGCGGGTCGTGGTCCTCTTCATCACCCAGTCCAGATCAGATGCGGTGGGGCGCGCTTCGGTGTCCGTATCGGTGTCGGTGTCGGTGTCCGTGGCAGGATCGGCACACTCCAACAGAATCAAACATAAGGAAGCATACCCCCACGTCCGGCGTCAAAGGAGATGTCATCGAGGGCTGTCCTCGCCGGTTCAGAGGCGGCGGCCGGCCGGCAGGTGGTCGAGCAGCCCGGTGCGCACGGCGAGCGCCGCCGCCTCCAGACGGGACGCGGTGCCCAGCTTGGTCAGCAGCCGCTGCACATGGGTGCGCGCGGTGCTCGGCGCGACGCCGAGCCCGGCCGCTATTCGCCTGGTGTCCTCGCCCTCCACGATCCGGGCCAGCACGTCCGCCTCCCGCTCGGTGAGCAGCCCGGCCAGCCTGGCCCCCTCGGCGTCGGGACCGCTACGCGGGTGCAGCAGGTCGGCGAACGCCTCCCGCAGCAGCTGCGGCGCCACCGCCGCCTCGCCCGCCTTGGCCTTGACCATGGCCCGCTCCACGCCCTCGATCCGTTCGTCGTGCCGTACGTAGCCGCGGGCGCCGGCCGCGAAGGCCGCCGCCACGCCGCGCGGGCGCGGCACCGGGCCGAGCACCACCACGGCGACCCTCGGGCACTCGCGGCGCATCCGCAGCACCGGGTCGAGGGCGCCCGGCGCGTCCGGCGCGGCCAGGCCGAACAGGCAGACGTCCGGCTGCTTGCTGACCGCCAGATCGGCGGCCCGCACGGCCGGCGCGCCGGCGCCGAGCACCCGGTGGCCGCGCACCCGCAGGGCGGAGGCCAACGCCTCGGCCACCAGCCGGCGGTCATCGGCGACCACGACCCGTACGCTCATCACGTCTCCTCAGGAGGGCCGCATCGGCCGGGCCCGGGGAAAGGGGGCTCCTCGTCCACGCTCCCGGGCCGTTCGGGAACAGAGTGGATCGGGGAATCGGAGAATCGGAGAATCGGGGATATGGGGATCCAGGGATCCGGGGTGGTTCCGCGGAGCGGGGTTCGTGGAACGGAGTTCGGTGGAACGGAGTTCGGTGGAGCGGTACGTGCGGCGGGGCGGAGTGGATCAGAGTGTGGACCAGAGTGTTGTCCTGCCCCGGACCACGCGCCGATCATGCATGCCGGAGGCCCGCCGCCGCACCACCGCCGACCGGTCCGGCCGGATCGCGCCATCGCGCCGGCGGCGCGCGCCGGCGCTCACCGGTAGGCCAACAGCGCCGGACGGCCGGCGGCCGCGTCGCCCGGGTAGAACACCCGGTTGAGCAACACCAGCGTCCCCTCGTGCCACAGCGGCCGCTGGTCGTGCACGAACAGGCCGCTCATCAGGGCCCATTCGCGGCGCCTCGCCATCGGGTCGAGGGCCAGCAGCGGGGTCGCCAGGCCGGTGTCCCGGTCGATGGCCACCACGAGCCCGGCGCGTTCCTCGCCCGCCGGCTGGTAGGCGAGGATCCGGTCCCCCCGGGCACCGAACGGCCGGATGTCGCCGCCGCCCAACGCCGGCACCTGGTACTCGGCCAGGCCGCTCGCGAGGTCGAAGGCGACGACCACGTTCCCGGCGTCGACGTCGGCGTCCGCGTCCGCGCCCGTCCCGGCGCCCGGGGCGTCGTGGCGGCTGGCCAGGTAGAGGTGGCCCTCGTGCACGACGGTGCCACCGCAGTCGGCGAACGACTCGGGCCGGCACGGCGGTAGATAGCGCTCGCGGTCATAGTCCAGCTCGTATCTGATCGACTGGCGATCGTCGTCGACCACGAAGATGTGCTCGGTGGCACTTCCGGAACGGCCCGCGCTGCCCGGGTCGTCGCCGAGCAGCGCGGTGACGACCAGCGGCTCGGTGGAGAGCACGGCGGTGACGGCGAGCGGCCGGCCGAGGAACCGGGGACCGAACGTCCACTCCCACAGCTCCTCGCCCCACGCGGTGGTGGCGCGGATGGTGCCGCCGTCCCGGCCTGGCGGGGCGCCGCAGGCGGTCCTCGACACCAGCGCGCCGTCGACCACGGCGTACGCGTCGGCCACGCAGCCCGCCCCGGCGTCGTCCGCCGCCACCCGCCAGAGCGGCTCGGCCCCCGACGGGGTGTCGGCGAGCCGGAAGCCGGCGGCGCCGCCTTCCCAGCCGACCGCCACCGTGTCCCCCAGGATCGCCGGCTGGTCGTTCACGCCAGGACCCCGGCCGCCGACCCCCAACGCCACCTCGGCGACGGCCTCCCCTGCCTCGATGTCCAGCACGGTCAACGTCCCGCAGTCCCGCCCCTGGAGCACCGCCACCCGGCCACCGGAGGACGTCGGGGACGCCTGGCAGACGCCGTCGGCGAGGTCGAGCGGGAGCCGCCAGTTGCGGGCGCCGGTGGCCAGGTCGTACGAGACGACGCCGCCGTCCGCCACCCGCACCAGATCGTCGCCCGCCATCCAGTCGCCCCTGGCCCACAGCCGGACGCCCCGCCGCCCGTCGACCGGCGGCGCCTCGTCCTCCCAGACCAGCCGGGCCGGCGCGCCCCCGGCCACCGGCGGCGGCCCGGCCGGCGGCGACGCCGGTGACCGCTCGCCGGCCGAACCCTCGTCCCACGACGGCCACCGCACGGCCGAACTCCCGCTCAACAGCAGGGCGAGCACGGCCGCGAGCACCAGTCCCCGCCGCCCCGGCGGCCAGCCGGGCGCACGGCAGCGGGGAGACGGCTGCGGCGGCGATGGCGACGGTGGCATCGGTCCCTCAACGGCGGTCGGCGGTGCGCCAGACGGACTTTCTACCACCGCTCGTCCCGCCGCGTCGGCTATGTGCCCGAGCTGAACGGGTCGGGCCAGGTCCGCTTCGGCCCGGCGGCGCTCCACGGGACGCGGCCAACAGGCGCATCCGACAGGCGACCGGTCGCGGCACCTCGAGCGGAGCGTCTACGCCTCTTCGGCCAGTTCGAGCCAGCGGGTCTCCAACTCGTCCCGCTGCCCGCCGAGCTCGCGCAGCTGGGCGTCGAGCTCGGCCATCCGCTGGAAGTCGGTGGCGTGCTCGGCCATCTCGCCGTGCAGCACCGCCTCCTTCTCGCCGATCCGCTCCAACTGCCGCTCGATGCGCTGGATCTCCTTCTGACTGGCCCGGGAGAGCTGCGCCGGCTTGGCCGCGGCAGCGGCCGGCGCGGCCGCCACCGGCGGCGGCGCGGCCTCGGCCGGCCGG
>NZ_BAAGPR010000112.1:0-26516 GCF_054783955.1 Streptomyces mayteni
CCGCCAGAAGCGACACCCCCACGCCATCCGCATCCTCGCCCGAGCCTGGCTCCGGGTCATGTGGGCCTGCTGGCGCGACGGCACCTGCTACGACCCCGTCACTCATCAAGCCAACGGCAAGATCAACATGACCGCCGACACGCCTCTGGCGGCATAGAGGTTGACTCAGGAAACTCACGGCTGCGCCCCCCGGTTGGTCCGTTCATGATCGCGACGGCGTTCATCCTGACATGTTCGCCACCACGACGACCCACCGGTCACCTCGGTGGCGCCACTTGGCCGGCGAGGCCGTAACCTGCGGGCATGCGTTGGGAACAGCTCGTCGGATGGGTCTTCGTCCTCCTGCTCGGAGGGCTGTCCCTGGCCTTCTTGGCGGGGGCGCGGGACAAGTACCGCCTCGTCGCGCGAGGGCGCTGGATCGAGGCCGAGATAGTCCGGGTGGACGAGGAGAAGGACGCCGACGGCGAGCCCCGCTTCCTTCCCGTGGTCGCCTTCACTCCGCCGGGCGGTGCCCGGGTGGAGGCCAGATCCGAGTCCGGCAGGCTGCACCCGCCCGGGGCGGACTCCGGAGTGGGCAGCACGATCCGGGTCCGCTACGACCCCGCGAGGCCGACGAAGGTCGAACTCTCGGGCTACGAGGGAAACGGCGTCCTCACCGGCCTGTTCGTCGGCCTGCTGCTGGCCGTCCTCGCGGTGGTCGTCGCCTTCGCGACCCTCTACGTCTGAGCGCGCCTCACCGCCACGCTCCCGGCTCGCACCGACGAGGGCGCGTGGGACCGGTGGCGTGCCTTCCACTCACGCCCGACGCAGTGCCGAGCGGCCAGCGAAGCGCGCCGAGGCGCCCAACTCCTCTTCGATCCGGATCAGTTGGTTGTACTTCGCCGTGCGGTCCGAGCGGGACAGCGAACCGGTCTTGATCTGGCCGCAGCCCGTTGCCACGGCCAGATCCGCGATGGTGGTGTCCTCGGTCTCGCCCGAGCGGTGCGACATGACGGCCGTCCAGCCCGCCTGGTGAGCCGTGGCCACGGTGGCGAGCGCCTCGGTCAGGGTGCCGATCTGGTTGACCTTGACCAGGACCGAGTTGCCGACGCCGGTGCGGATGCCCTCCCGCAGCAGCGTCTCGTTGGTGCAGAACACGTCGTCGCCGGTGAGCTGGCAGCGGTCGCCGACGCGGGCGGTCAGCTCGCGCCAGCCGTCCAGGTCGTTCTCCGCCATCGGGTCCTCGATGGAGACGACCGGGTAGGCGTCGATGAGCTTGACCAGGTGGTCGGCGTGCTCGGAGGAGGTGCGGCGCACCCCCTCGCCCGCGTAGTCGTACACGCCGTCGCGGAAGAACTCCGACGACGCCGGGTCCATGACCAGGCCGATGTCCGTGCCGGGGCGGTAGCCGGTGCGCTCGATGGCGGTCATCACGAAGTCGAGCGCCTCCTCGGCGGTGCGTAGCGCGGGCGCGAAGCCCCCCTCGTCGCCGACGCCCGTGGAGTGCCCGGCGGCCAGCAGATCGCGGCGCAGGGTGTGGAAGACCTCGCTGCCCATGCGGATGGCTTCGACGAAGGTGTCCGCGCCCACGGGCACGATCATGAACTCCTGGAAATCCAGCGGATTGTCGGCGTGGGCGCCGCCGTTGACGATGTTCATCATCGGCAGCGGCAGGAGGTGGGCGTCGGCGCCGCCGAGGTGGCGGTAGAGGGGTTGGCGGGCTGCCGCCGCGGCGGCCTTGGCGGCGGCGAGCGAGACGCCGAGGATCGCGTTGGCGCCGAGCCTGGACTTCGTGGGGGTGCCGTCGAGGGCGACCAGCTCGGCGTCGAGACCCGGCTGGTCCGCCGCGTCCCGGCCGCGCACGGATGCCGCGATCTCGCCGTTGACGTGGGCAACCGCGCGGTCGACGCCCTTGCCGTGCCAGCGTGTGGAGTCCCCGTCGCGCAGTTCCACGGCCTCCCGGGCACCGGTGGAGGCGCCGGAGGGAACGGCCGCGCGCCCGAGCGACCCGTCCGTCAGGACGACGTCGACCTCGACCGTGGGGTTGCCCCGGCTGTCGATGATCCGGCGGGCGGTGACGGTTTCGATGGCGGCGTCGACGGTTCCGACTGCCTCTGCGGACATGAGAGGTCCTTCCCGTTGTCGTGTGCCGTGGCCCCGGCTGCGACAGCGCTGGCGCTGAGCCCGACAACACCAAACCGTACAGCAGTGCTGCGCAGTTTTGCTGCTCAGTTTTGCTGTGCAGATCAGGTGCGCAGCTTTGCTGACCAACGGGGTAAAGTGCCCTATGCCCACCTCGGAAGCCGCCGCCATCGCCGCCGATCTGCGCACCGCGATGGGCAAGCTCACCCGGCGCGTCAAACACGAGGACCGCATCCCGCTGGGCCAGGTCGCCGTGCTCGGCGCACTCGACCGCAACGGCGCCATGACCACCAGCGACCTCGCCGCCGATCAGCGCGTACGCCCCCAGTCGATGGCCAGGGCCGTGGGGCTCCTCATGGAACAGAACCTGGTCACGCGCCGGGCGCACCCCACGGACGGCCGCAAGTCGCTGGTCGAGCTGTCGGACGCGGGCCGGGCCGCGCTCGAAGCGGAGCGCGGCCGCAGGGCCGGTTGGCTCGCGCAGGCCATCGAGGCCGAACTCACGAATGAGGAGCGGGCGTTGCTGGCGCGGAGCGCCGCCCTGCTGGAGCGGCTCGCCACCCGCTAGCTGTATTGGCCCGGATTGACGCCCTCCAGCTCGAACCGGTAGGAGCGCGTGGCATGCCCGATGTAGTCCAGGTGCCCGGCGTTCTCCCGCAGATGCCCGACGGCCCAGTCGGAGCCGTCCTCGGTGTCCTCCGTCCTGGGGCCGAAGAACCCACACGTCACACACTGCATGACGAATCGCGGCGGCGGCGCCTCGGGACGTTCGTCCGGACCGAACACATGCTCACGAAACCGGTACCGCGCCCGCGTCATGACGACCCCACCCCCGCGGCACACGCGTGGCACTCGGTCCGGTGCACGTCCTCGGGACGTGCCTCCCACTCCTTGCCGCCACCGATCGGGCGGAGCATGGCGAACGGCCCTGCCATGCCCATGTAGATGCCGACGCGATCTCTGGCCATATCTCGCACCAGAGATCCCACGTTCGGATGACCGTGGCTACGCTTGCTCACGGCTGCCTGCCTCTCTTGACTTTCAGGTGGTCCACGCCCCCGGGCCGACGGCACATCGGTCGCGGGGGTTCTTCTTGTCCAAGGCAACCGGTTCGCGCGCCATCGGGGTACGGTGGCAGGAGAGGCGGCTTTTAAGAGTTTTAAGCGCCAGGGGAGTTGAGGCTGGTGAGCAAGCCGGAGCCGAACAGCGATCTCGAACGGCTGTACAAAGAAACCGGGTGGACTCTCCGTCAGCTCGCCCAGGCCGTGAATCGTGTGGGTACCGAGCAGGGCACGCCGTTGAAGTACCGGGAGCCGTCTGCCCATCAGTGGCTCCGTGGGCATATGCCGAAGGAATCTGCACGGCGAGTGATCCTTGAGGCCCTATCGCGACGGTTGGGACGTCCTATCTCCCACGCGGAGGCAGGATTTCCCTCACCGTCGAGTCAGTCGAACGGCCATCTGGGTACGGTGGAAGGGCTGATCGATCTCGCGAGACGCGATATGGACCCGTCGCGGCGTGGTGTGCTGGGCGCCAGTCTGTTCTCCGTTGCTCTGACCGTCCCGAACTGGCCCGATGCCGTCGGGCGCATGGAGGTTGCCCGCGTTGGGAGGCCGCGACGGATCGGAATGTCCGAGGTCGAGATGGTCATCGCGATGACCGAGCGAATCTCAGAGCTTGACGACCAGTTCGGTGGGCGGCACGCACGCCCTATGGCCGCGGCCTTTCTCGTGAACACCGTGGCCCCCTATCTGCGCTGCGACGCCTCGGAGTCAGTGCGCCAGGCGATGATGTCGGCTGCCTCCGACCTCTGCTACCTGACCGGATACATGGCCGTTGATGAAGGCGTTCACGGTCTGGCTCAGCAGTATTACCTCAAGGCGCTGGAGCTTGCCGGTTCCGCGCAGGACCATCTGACGTATTGCACCACCCTGCGAGGAATGAGCGTGCAGGCGGTGGATCTCGGACACGGAAAACAGGCCAGGCGAATGGCCGATGCCGCCGCTGCCGCCTCCCCGCACGCCGGGCCGCGTATGCGCGCGTTTCTCGCGGGGCAACAGGCCCACGCGGCTGCACTGCTGGGCGATCGCGATGACGCGCTGCGGTTCCTGCGAGACGCGGAAGTCGCCATGGACAGAGCGGAGTCTCGGACGACGGCATTCGGTTCCTACGATCCAGCCGCGCTGAACTATCACACCGCTCAGGTGCGTTACGAACTGGGCGACGCGGTTGGGGCGGTGGAAGCTATGCAGAGGTCCGACAGATTGCGCCCTCAGGTCTATCGGCGCATCAGAGTGCGGAATCGAGCGATCCTGGCGGAGCGCCAATTCGAGATCGGACACCTGGAAGCCGCATGTGAGACGTGGGGGAAAGCGTTGGATGAGTACCCGCTGATCCAGTCGGGGCGTACTGATCAGCACATGCGGGCCATGTTCGGACTCATCCGCCCCTACCTCAAGAACCCGGTGGCTCGTGACCTTCACGAACGCGCTCGGCTTGTCACGCCGGCCTCGGTTCATTCGGCATAGCTGGTCCGGGTGAGAACACCAACAGCGTGGTCGGCCCCCGGGTTGCCGGTCAACGGGAATGTCCCGCCGCTCCTCGTCGCGTGCTCACCAGTTCGGCGAGGGCCTTGCGCCCCCGGTCGATGAGGACCGGCTCCTGCTTGCTCAGGCCGGTGTTGAGATAGGAGGCGGCCAGGCGGGCGACGAGCATGGTCAGTACCTGTTGCTCGGCGTCGGTGAGTTCTCGTCCGTAGCCGGCGAGGAAGGCCGTCTCGAGTTCCGGGCGGCTCGGCCAGAGCGCGCCGCACAACCACACCAGGTCCTCCACGGCGAGTCCGTGTGCCGTCTGCTCGAAGTCGATCAGACCGAGGGTGCCGGACGGCGCGTCCCACAGCCAGTTGCGGGGCGAGTAGTCGCCGTGCCGCAGGACGAGAGGCAGCGCCTTCGCCAGGTCCGGCAGACGGCGAGCCACCTCCGCCACGCATGCACGTTGCGCGCCGGGAAGTTCCTGGCCGATCCGCTGAAGGCACGCTTCGGCCTCGGTGGCCTGCTCGGTCATCCGCGACACGACACCTTCGCGCGCGGTCGTCGGGGCAGGCAGGTCGTGGTCGTGCAACCGGCGCAGCTGGCGGCCCGCCAGCTCGTGCACCCGGAGTTCCGCCTCGCCGGGCAGGTCGAGCCCTCGGACGATTCTCCCCGGCAGCGACGAGGTCATGAGGGCCAACAGGTCGGGATCGGCGGCGAGTAGGCGTGGAGCCTCGCTGTCCGCGAGCGCGCACACCACGTGTCGGTACGCGCGCACCTCGCGTGCGTACCTCTCCGGAGTGGGGCTAACCTTGACGTAGACCTGACCGGTGGACGATGCCACGCGCCAGACCCTGGAATCGGCGCGGGGCCAGGAGGTGTCCGTGAGGGTGACCGGATCAGGCAGGAGATCGGTGACCCATCGCGAGACAGGCGCGGGCATGGGAAGCCCAGTTGTCCTGGTGGTGGCGTCTACCCGCATCGAGTTGGAGTCCCTTCGATGGCGCAGAGCCCATGATCCCAACCGTTTGCGTTCCTGCTCCCGGGGGCCGGGAGCAGGAACGAGGCGACGTTCGGTCATGTCGGCTGCTGTGCAGTGGGCGACGATCCGCATGTCCTCGGCGCCATGACCGGCGCCAGGGCGTGGAGTTCGGCGACGGCCGGTTCGCGGAGACGCTGCGAGTCAGGGGCGGTCGCGCATGCGGGCGTCGTGTTCGGCATGTGGGCCGAGGCCGGCTTCCGCTCGTCGTTCGTCGAGGTGGTCGGGGTCGGCGATGGGGCGGGGGCGCATGCCCGCGCCGTCGAAGTTGTCGTAGTACTGCGTCCCGTAGAGCTGCGGCTGGCCTTCGTGGACGAGGCAGCGGTCGGTGAGGTAGGCGAGATGGCTTCGTGAGGCTTCTCCCCGGGCCACGGCTTCGGCGAGGAGGTCTCTGGCGCGTCGCTGGAACTGCGGGTCGGCGTCCGCGTGCTGGGCCATTCACTAGTCAAGTGCTCTGTCGAGGATCAGGTGTCGAGAGGGCGGACGGTGGGCAAGCCACGACCCGCCTTCCTGGAGACACCGACCGGCCAGCCGTATACGGCGCGGGCGGGCCGTGGGCACGTCGGGGTGCTTGCTCAGTCGGCGTGACGTGAAAGACGCAGCGATCCCGCCTCGCAGAGGACTTCGTTCTTCTACCCGGACGAGATGCCGTTGGCACGGGGGCGATCGTTGCTGCCGTCCGTGAGGTCGGCGGTTGCTTGTCCACGCGTATTCGCTCGGTTGGTGCGCGGCGGCCTGTGGGATCGCGCAGGGGCGTGGTGGGTGTGGTCGTCAGGAGTCGACGGCATAGGCCGGGTGGAACCAGTAGCTGGTTTCGGGGTCTTTGAAACAGCAGCCGGTCGCCAGGTAAGGGATGCCCTTCGGCCAGGCATCGAAGCATGCCTTCAAAGCGTGATCGTTCGTGCTGTCAGCAGTCATGTCGGGCCAGGCGGCCCCTCCGGCGAGTTTTACCCACGTCGTGGATTGCAGTGTCGGGGTCTTGTTGTCGATGGTCGCGGTGAGGTTCACGGCGGCGATGCGGGAGTCGGAAATGAAGAATAGGCAGGCGGCAGAATCGTCCTCCTCCTGATCCTCCTCTGTCTTCTTCTCCTCTTTGACCTTCTGCAGGAGTGCGCTGTCGATGCCCACGATGGCGGCGGGCAGCGGCATTCCCAGGACGGTCTGGACCGCGGCAAGAAGGTCCTTAACGGTTCCATTGGGGAGTTTGACACGCCAGTCAGTCTTCCCGAGGGTGACGATTCCGGTGCTGAGGTCGACCACCTGGAGGGTGTTGCGGATCACGGCGACGCCGCGAGCTACATGCCGGTCGAAGAAGGCGCCCGCCGTGATGCCCGCGCAGGACACCGGCAGAACCCCGCGGTCGAGCAACTTCTTGTTGTTGATGGAATTCACGAGGCCGTAGTTGCGATCGGCCCAGATCCCCCTCTGCATACCGTCGAGGCTCTTCGGCAGCCACACGGCGTCGGGGATCTCAGGCAGGCCCAGGTCGCGCGCCATGTGGAACGTGCCTACGCTGTGAGTTTCGGACTTCGCGTGCTGGGTGATGAATCCGCCGGTGTGGCCGCGGGGTGAGATGTAGACGACGGCGCCGAGTCCGGGGCTGTCCTCCCGGGGCACGAACTCGACGTGGCGGCGTTGGGTGTTCCACGCTGAGTCGACGGGCGTTCCGTCCAAGCATGTGAGGTCGTATCCGCCTGCGTATGCCCCGACCACGCTGTCGGGAACGCGCACGCCTGCGGCTTTGCCGGGTGAGGGCAGGACCACCACGCCGACCGGGGACGGCGGTCGGTAGGTGAACTCACCGTACGTGTCGGCGGCGAAGAGAGGGTACTCCGTATTGTCGTTGTGCTCGCGCGCGTAGACCTCTCCCGTCTCCCAGTCGATCACGTAAAAGAAACTGAGGCCGCGCTGACCGTCTTCTTGGCTAGTTTGTTTCCCATCTGCGTTGACGAATTCCGCGCCCAGGAAGACCTCGATGGCGGAGTATCGTCGGCGCGCCGCATCTGCCTTGAGGCTGAACACGGCCTCAACGTAAGGCGCGAACGACGACCGCGCAATGGCAGGTTTAGAATCCTTTTGTGTTCTTTTGAATCTCCACTCTGCCACGGTGCCGATGTCGCCATCGAATCTCGGCCGGGCGAGTACCTCGTAGTCGGAGACGGTCCAGGACTTGCCTGTCGTGTAGCTGTAACTGATGCCTCCGGTGGGCGTGTCGCCGAAGAAGCCGAGACTGGCGCCGATGGACGTGGAGGTGCTCAGGGTGGTCTTCTCGTCGGCGGTGATCGGGGAGAAGGCGGACAGCTGCCAGTCGGCCCAATCTGTCTTGCTCTCGTCAGAACCGGGCACCCGAGTGGGTTCGACTCGGATCTCGACTAGATCGAGGATGTGATCAACTGCACTGCTGTGATAGATCTGTTCGGTTTCGACGGCTGTGCCCAGGGTGCCCACGCGTAGGACGCGCGCGTTGGGTTTGCCTGCCGCGTTCACTTCCTCGAACAGTTCGAATAGTACGTTCAGCAGCATCTGTTCTTTTGGGGACGCGGTGATCACTCGGCGGGAGACATGGCGCACGTTGCGTGGGTTGGCGGCGACGGCGTGGTTGGCCCGGGTGATCGGTGCCATGCGGGTGATCCTTTCCTGGCGGTTCGGTTGGTCGGGTCTACCTCGGACCCCTGAGGGGGATTGCTCTCTTGCCTGCCGGAGGGCGGGGGTGACGAAGAGCAGGATTCATCCGAGGTCGCGAAACACCCATGGATCCGGCGCCCAGGACGGTCCTGGGATAGGGTCCTGAGGAAGGTACTCGGGCTCGGTTCGGCCCTGGTCTCGCCTCACGTCCCCGACCTCGACGTCCTCCCGGTCCGGCAACCCGGTATCCCCCATCTGGGCCTGATCTGCCCCGGGGCCGGCGCCGGTGGCCTCGTGCAGGACCCGGTCGGGCACGCGTGAGGTCTCCAACGGGAGACGGAGGATGTCGTACACCGCCCGGTACCCGTCAGTCCGCGCCGCAGCTGCTTCTCCCGCGAACTCCTCGACTGCCTGATGGAACGCGCCGTAGAGGGAGTCGGCGCGTCGTTCGTCGATGGTGGGCTCGTAGTGCCTGGGGCGGGACGACCCGACGTTTTCGTTGCCCTCTGCGGTGTCTTCGGCCATGCACTGCCCGATGGGGAACGTCTCGGCGAACGTGTGGTAGGCGCCGAAATTCATGAACGCCGAGATCCCGACGGTGGCCGGCAGCACGGTCTCGCGGTTCCCGTACAGCGATTCCGGGCTGAGACAGCTCAAGGCCAGCAGGATGTCGCAGGTGCCCCCGGACTGGGCCCCGGCGCTCGGCAGGCCCTTGGCCGCGGCTTCCACCGCGAACATTCCGTACAGCTCCCACCGGTTCATACCGGTGCCGTGTTCCAGCCGGTGGTCGCGCAACGCGTCGTCCAGGCCTGCGGCCCGGAACGCGTCGGGCATCCTCGCGAGTCCGGTGTCGAAGATCGTGGTGGGGCGTCCCAGATCGCCGATGGGCGCGTTCACCCGGGGCAGGCCGTTGACACCCCCGTGGATGTCCAGCTGCCGTTGAAGCTCCAGGGCCAAAGCCTTGCCGAGGACCCCCTCGGGTTGCACGACCTGTCCAAAGCCCAGCCGGTAGTTGGCGGCGTCCTCGTACTGCCATCTGGAGGAACACACCTCGGCGAGGGCCTCCGGGACGCGTTCGCGCCGGTCGCGGGTGAACGGGCTGTCGAACAGCTCGGTGCGCGTCCTGGCAGCGAACTCCGTGAACCGTTCCCGCAGCGCCACGGGGTCGCCCAAACTCTCATTGACGACCTTCAGCGCTTCGGTGAACGCCTTACCAGTGTTCGCGCTCTCGCCGCCGACCTTGAAGTCCGTGAACTGCGCGTCGCCTCTGAGGTACTGCCACACCGTGGTGCCGAACCCGCTGACCGCGCGGATCTTCGTCAACAGGTCGGTGTACCGGAAGCCGGATTCTCGGCAGGACATGTCCAACTCGCGGGTCAGCCACGTCAGTCCGTCGGACTCCATGAACTCGCGTGTAATCCGCTCGCGCTCGTCTGAGCTGGTGGCCTTGCCCCGTTCCTCGTTCAGCTTCGCCATCAGCGCCTCGTCGAGGCATCGTCCGATCTGGTCGGAGAGCGGGGACAGCGGCACCAGGAGATTGCGCGCCAGCACATCCCTCAGCCGCTCCGGTGTCGCTCCTTCTCCGGTGCGCACCCACAGGTTGCCCACAGAAGAGTCCTTCTTGTAGACCTCGTTGAGGATGCGGCTGAGGAGCTTGGAGTAGGTGTCGAAGACGTCCCCGGTACGTCCGGGGTCGTCCAGGACGGAGAGGCTGATGCCCGCCTCCAGGTAGCGCCCGTAGTCCACCAGGAGGGCCCGCCGCAGGGCGCGTACCTGCGGCGGACCGAGGGCGTCGTCACCGAAATCGTTCGCGTGAAGGACTTCCGCGAGGAATCCCGTCGCCGGATTGCCCTCCGGCCTGGGATCCCTCTCCACCCGCAGGAACGGCAGGGTCTGACCCGCGAGGTAGTCGTCGTAGGACATGTCAAGCCAAGTCTGGGGATCCGCTGGCATCATGCTCCTACCTCCACCGGGCGGTGAGCGAATCCCTCGGCGACGGGGGCAGCCGCAGTCCCGGTGCCGCACCGCCGGGGCCGATTGTGCCGCCATCCACCCCAGCCTCCCGGGCTGGCGCCACATACCCTCGCCTGAACAGCGCAGCGCGCCACACGGCCCAGTCCGGCCCGAGTCCATCAGGCCCCTCATCCGAGTGGCCCACGTCGTCGTGGGGTGTGGGCAACTGCCTGACAGTCGTCTGATCGCCGAGCCCGAGTACTGCTGTACTCCACGCGCGTCTGACCCGCCATCCATGCGAGTGAACGTCGTTGCCCGGGCGGCTGGCCATCGGGGCCGGGTCCGGCTTGGTGGCACTCCGTATGAGCTGCGCAGTTCCTCACGCTGTTACTCAAACGTGCCGCGGCGGGCGGGCCCGTCGCACGGAGCGCGAGGGGCCTGTGGGCGCTATGAAGGGAAGGAAGAAGCCTCTTCTCAAGGAGCACGGATGAGCGCGATTGAGAACTTCCTCGACATCCTCACCGGGTCACAGTTGGCATGGTTGCAGCAGCAGTCCCCGGCGAAGCAGGCGGCGGTGGCCGCCCAGTGGAAGGGCGGCGGCAACACCCCGGAGGACGTTATCCAGGACAACGGAGGTCCCCCGCCCGACGGCGGCACCGACGCCCTCCCAGACCTCCAGTAGGCAGCCACGCGGGCGGTCATCGTGACCACCGGTGCGCAGCACCGCAAGCCGGCCTGGAGAAGTGGGCTCCCAGCCGGGATCGGCGCGCCGCATGCCGGGTTTGTCGGTGGCGGTCACGTGCGCCGGGGCCGGTCGGGTCGTGTGCGGGCGGTCAGCGGGGTGACGCCACGCGGGGCCTGCCCATGCGACTGCCTGGAGGTCGTCGCGCCTTCGATGGTCAGTTCGGTGACGGCCCGTCGGAGGAAGGCCGTCGTGTTGCGCTCGGCGGCCAGCTCTGCTCGGACCGACTTCAACTTCTCGCGCACCTTCTCCAACTCGCGGGCCATAGCTGCCATGGCCTCCGGGATGGCCTCGCGGGCTTTCACCTGAGCCTGGTAGCGCTCCACGAGATCGGTGTGCCCGTAGACGACATCGCGGCGTAGGCCGGCCTCAATGGCGAGTTCGCTGGTGGTGAGCTTGCCGGTGCTCGACCGCAGGGGGGTTCCGGCCAGCAGCCGCTCGGTCGCCGCGGTGATCGCCGCGCGGTCCGCGGCGAGATCGCGCGGCTTTCCGCCCATCAGCGGCTCGTCTCGGTCGTGTCGCCGTCGTGTGTGGGGCGGCTGGCTTGGTGCTGGTCGATGATGCCGCGGGTGTGCTGGATCTGGGCCTGGGCGCGCTCCCGCCGTGGGCGCGGTGCCAGCGGATCCCTGGCTGTGGCCTCGTGGCGGGCGAGCCGGTCGTGCAGGGCGTCGATGTCGCGGTCGGTGTAGGCGAGGTTTTGGCAGGTGGGGCGGCACTCGGACTCCTCCGGACCTTCGGCGGGCAGCCCGGCATCGAGGCGGATGCGGCGGCAGGCGGCCGTGTCAGCGCGGTAGACGCAAGTCATGGCTTGGCCGTGGTGGATGGCGGGATCGGCGCTGGCGAGAAGCCGTTCAACGTTGCGGACCTTGTTCACCACGCGTCCGGCGAAGTGAGCTGTCCGCGTCAGGCGCCGCCGGTACTCCTCGGCGGCCGGTCCGCTGACGTGCTCGCCGGTATCCAGGGCGGCCAGGTCGTCCTCGATCTGGTCGATGACCATCTCCAGCCGCTCGACGGCCAGGTCATCGAGCCATCCGGATTCCGCCTGCCCCGCGTAGCCGGCCGTCACGCGGCTGTGGATATGGCCGTACTGCAGGCCGCAGGCGATCAACCCGCCGGGCTTACGGACTACGAAGTACGCCAGCGTCCGGCGGAAGCGCGAGGCGTGGAGGTTGCGGCCGCTGGGGTCTGGCGGGATCGTCGGGCCTTCGCCGGGCCGGTGGAAGGAGTCGTTCACCCAGACGACGAACGCGCGCACGGCCTTGTTGATGTCCTGCGGGGTTGCCGCTCGGTACTCGCGCAGGCGGCGAGTGTCCTGCCACCTGGAACACGGGAAGAGCAGGGGGTAGTCGGTGAGTGCCTCCAGCACACCGATCGCCTTGGCCACGGGCCCCACCACGGTCCAGGACTTCGTCGCCTCCTCCAGGTCGCCGCTGTCGTGCCCGGCTCCCTTGCTGGGACGGCCCTGCACGGTCATGCGTCCCTGGTCGTCGGTGGTCAGGCAGCCGCGACGGAGCCCCAGCGCCTCCCCGGGGCGCATGCCCGACAGGTAGGCGATCACGATGAAGCACGCGGCCGCCAGATGCCTCACGAGAGGGCGCAGTTCACGGACGCCAATCGGTCGACTCCGCCAGGGCGCGCTGTGCAGGAGCCCGGTGATGGTGCCGAGATAAGCGTCCGGTGCGATAGGCACACCATGGTCCTTCGCGAGCTGTGCGATGGCCGATGATGCCTGGCGGATCTGGTGGCTTTGGGTTGCCAGCAGCCGCGCGAGGTGCTCGGCGTCGAGGGTGATGTCACCGTGCTCATCGGCCCTGCCGGGCAGGCTGGCGCCGGCGGCGGCGAGTTGCCGGAGGTAGGCGTCGGCCCGCTCTACGACCGGGCTGCCCCGGCCCTGGGCGAACGACGCCGGTACGGGATGGCTGCCACCCAGCAGCTGGCGATGCTCGCCGAGGGCGCCGAGAACGTCGGGCGAGAAGTCCTCCACCATGCGCAGGGCCCAGGCCAGCAAGGACTCCATCGTCTCCGGCGGGATCCGGAGGGTGCGGTTGTGCCGGCCCTGCACCACGGCGTCGGCCAGTTCCCTGCTGGTCGCGGAGCCCCATGGCCGCGGTGCGGGCAGGCGGCACGAGGACGGCAGGTGGTCCCGGTAGGCCCACAGCACGCGGACGACTTGAAGGAGTCCGGCACGGCGGCCGGGGCTGCGGGCCATCCCCAGTACATGGACGAGGTAGACGTCGAGGTCGTCCTGGGTGACGTCGCACAGGCGCCGGATGCGCTGGGTGACCAGCCACTGGGTGAAGACGTGGAGATCCCCGGTCCAGATACGCAGGGTGTCCAGGGCGACCGAGTCTCCCGGCGGGCCCAAGGTGAGGGTGGGCGGGCGAGGGTGGTCGAGCACCGCGAGGGCGAACGCCTTGGCAGGGTTGGTGAAGCGCCGCGGGAACCTCGCCCAGTTCAGGCGCCTACCCACCCAGTGCACGTCGGTCTCGGCGTGCTCCAGCACCCACGCCTCGTCGCCGAAGCGCGACAGCTCCGCGCGCACCACGTCGATGCGCAACCTTCGGCCGCGCAGCACGACCGTGTCCGCGGCGGGCCAGGGCACCTCACCCGTGTCCACCTGCGCGCCTGATATCAGGGTGTTCCTCACAGATCCCATCGTCCCTCCAGGAAGTCATCGGCCAGATGCCGGTCGCGCTCGGACAGGTCGGTGCGGGCCTGCTCCCGATCCGCTGCGGTGTAGTGCGGTGCACCGAGTAGGTGCGTCAACCGGGCGAAGGCATCGCCGTAGCGGAAGTCCCACACCCGCACGTCCATGTGTGTGCGGAGCTGCTTGAGCTGGTCGTGGACGTAGACCTGCACCGGCAGGTGACGCGGAAGGGCACGCGCGTTGCGGCAGCTCAGACAGGCGAGGAACGACGCCGTACACGGCTCGCCGGGCGGCGTGTCGGGCCCATCGTGGTTGTCCGCGCAGCTGGCCAAGACAGTGTCCTCGCCACCGGCCAGCATCCGTGTCAGGACACCGACCTCCAGGCCCGCCTCGGCCGCGGCCCGTTCCGGCTCGGCCTCGGCCATCGCCACGAACGCGGCGCTGAACACCGGCACCTTCTGGTGCTCCCGGGCTTTGGTGACCTGTTCCTCCAAAGCGGTCCGGACGATGTCACGGCTCTCGCTCTGCACCGCCGGACTGCGCCGCAGGTAGCGGTCATTCAGCGTTCGCCGGCTGTGCGCGACCGGTCGTCCCATCCGCTCCAGCGCGGTCTGCCGCAGCCGCAGCACCTCGACGTACGGCCGGGCCGCAGGCTCCTGGGCCTGGTCATCCGGAGCCCCGCCGGCACCGCTATCCCGGCCCGGCCCTGGAGTACCGCGTCGGGGTGGGAGCGGGAAGCCTCGTCCGACCGCCCAGTCCGAGGTGTGCACGGACTTGACGCCTTCGGCCCACCGGCCGTCGCTGATCTTCGTGGCTCGCGCATACCCGAATGCCAGACCGTGACCCCCATGCCGGCGGGAGAGCTCGGTCAGCTCCAGCAACAGCAGGTACACGCGAAGCGGAGAACGGAACAGCCTCACCTCGCTCTCGTCGCCCTCCACGAGCAGCCCGGCCAGGCTCTCCGGGAGGTCTTCCACCGGCGTGACCATGTCTTCGCGATCTGGCCCACGCCGGGGTTTGACCCCCTCCACCAAGGCGAGCGCCGGCACCGCCGCCCCGCCACCATCAGGACGGAAGTGCGCGGCCGGCCACGTCGCCACCGTTCCGAAGTTCTCGGCGGTCATGTCCACCAGCAGCAGCGAGAACGCCGCCGCCTCCAGCCGGGTCAGACACAGCCGGGCCACCACCGCGCCGGCCCCGCCGTACCGCTGCATCCACTGCTCCGGCCGGCCCGCGCCGTCATAGGGGACATCCCCGGTGCGGTCGACCACATCCAGGGCCAGGCCAAGCCCCTCCTCCTCGCCCGACATGTCCTCCCCGCGGCGGAAACGGTCGAGCACCGCGCGGGCGCCGCGGATCCGGTCGCGCGCCGATCGGACATCGCGGCGCACAGCGGTCAGGATCTGCTGCCGCTCGTCATCGCTGTACGCCAGCACCTCCCCCTCTAGCTGGGGCAGCCGCCCGTGCAGGATCGCCTGGCGTGCGGCCGAACGGAGGCGGGGCGCGTGGCGCATCATCGTCCGTAGCCGCCAGGCCGAGGACAGCCGCGAGCCCGGCGACAGCGACAGCTTGAACGCCGAGACATCAGCCGCGGAGATGTCCTCCGGACGCTGCGGCGGGTCGCTCCTCTTCCCCAGGAACGTCGCGAACCGCACCAACATCGTGTAGTACGAGTTGGCCGTGTTGATGCTCTTCACGCCGCTTCGCGGCCCGGTGGCCGCAGCGAACACCCCAGCCAGCCAGCGCTGAAGCTCCACCGCGACAGGCACGGCCGCGAAGTCGAACACCCGCGCGTGCCGCCCCTTCTCATCGATGTACCGCACCGTGCACTCGACATCGGTGAGGACCAGGCGCTCCGGGGGCCGCCAACCCGCCGCAGGCAACGAAGCACGCCTGCCACGACGGCTCACGACAGCCCCTCCCACGCGGGGCGTGCCGCCGTGGACGGGCTGACCCGGCGCAGCACCCGGTCGTTGCCGGCCCCGATTCGCTCCGCCAGTCTGCCGACGGCCGCGTGCTCCTCCTCATCCAGCAGCGACATCAGATAGTCCGTCTCCAGCGCGGTGAAGGGCTCCAGGTACCAGTCCCGGGTCGTCTGCGGGCTGGCGTGCCCCAACAGCCCAGCCAGCTGGAACCACACATCGCCGAACTGGTCCCGGAACTCGCGCAGCTCGGCGTCGGTGAACCCCTCCACTCGCAGGCTCCACACCAGCGACAAGATCGAGAACCAGCGCAGGGCGAAGGAGTGCCGACACATGTGCGGACGGCAAAACAGGGGCACCGCACCCCTCCCGCCAGCCCGTTCCCACGCGGTGGCGACCCGTTTGTTGGCCTCGCTGAACCGCTTCTCCCAGCTGTGGGCTCGCATCGGCAGCCCGTTCACCCCGAGCCAGACCGCCAGCGGCTCCAAGCCCTCGGCGCTCTGGCGAAACAGCAATCCACGTTCCTCCGGACCCAGGACGTCCAGGGATAGAGTGCTGCTGCCCTCGGCCGTCAGGACCGTCAACGTGCGAGCCTGCCGATTGAACCGGGTGACGATCCTCATCCCTGGGATCCGTTCGTATCGGCCCGCCCGCCGGGCCCGGCGCACGGCCTCCGCGCGGGACCCCTCGATCGGGTCCAGGTAGCCCGCCAGGGACGTCACAACGCCGGCGGGAACCCGGTACTCACGTCCCTCTCGCCTGCCCTTGGTGCAAGCACGGGCCAAATACGCGCGGGGAAACCGGCCCTCAGCGTCGACGGATGGGAGTTCGACGTCCAGGACACTGCCCCACTCCTCCAGACGCAGCCCCGTGCCGTACAGCCCGTCGACGAACGCACAGTCCCGGTCCTCGTTGGCACCCCGCCACCTCTGGTCCCGCAACCCGTCAAAGCCGTAGCTACGAAAGCCGACGTCCCGCCACTGCTCGAACGCGCCACGCAGCAGCCACTTCACCCTCCGACGCGTCGCGCCAGCCGGGCGAACCGGATCACGACGACTCCGGACGCCAGCCATATCGTCCGGATCAGCAGTGCCGAGGACGTCGCCGGTCGCCACCGGGTTGACGCACCCGTAGCGAGGACCAGCCCACGAGTAGAAGGAGTTCAGCGCGGCCCGGTCGGTATCGAACGATGTCGGCTCGATCCGCTCATCGTTGCGGACATCGGTGATCCGCCAGAACTTGAAGTCTGTGTAGTCCTCCGCCGCGGCCTCGTCCCACGAGACGCCGAGGTTGTCGAGGAAGCCCAGCCACACGGCGAGCGCATAGGCGTACCGCCTCCAGGTCGACGGTTGCTTGGAGGCGATCTTGCTCTTACGGAAGTAGAGATTGACTCGCGGATCGGGCAACCGCTCATCCGCCGGGAACAAGAAGGGAGTCCGGTGACGGGCCCCGTTCCTCTGCGCCCGCTCCAACAGGTCACCGAACTCCCCGGCCCACGCTTCGTCCGGCGACGCAAGAGCCCGATTCAGGTCGTAGAACTCAACCAGCCAACCCGCCTGTGCACCCACTCAAGTCCTCCATCGCTGCCTAGAACCCGACACCGATGAAGAGAGTAGAGAAGGGCGAGGAGCCAGGCCGCGTCGCCGGCGTCCCGGCCGACGAGTGAGCTCCTGGGCCAGCCGTGGCGCTCGATCACCTGCCGGAGAAACCCGGTGTTGTCGGCGTCGATGGCGTGCATGCGGTCGACCAGGTCGGCCGGCCAGGGGCCGGCGTCCGGTAGCAGGCCGCGCACGTGCTGGTCCTCGTCCCGGCGGCGCAGCAGCTCCGCGGCGAGTGACGCGACGGCTTCCGGTCCGTCTGCAGTGCCTGACACGCGTGTCCGACTCCTCGCTGGTCCGGGCGGTGTGAAGGCGGCCTCGGCGCTCGGGGTGGGGAACCCGGCGGCCGTGAGTTCGTGGGCTGCCCCATGCCGGGGTGCTGACGTGCATCCCCGCCCTCGGGACCGCGCGAACGGACAACTCTCCACCGTAGCCGTCGAGTTCGGGTGAGTCGAGGCTGTGTGCGCGATGCGCGCACGGCGGGCGGACCGGGCACAGGCTGCTGCGTGGGGAGAGGCGGCCGCGGTGTCCTGGTAACGGGCGGAGAACGCCCTTCTGTTTCGAGCCTTGCCTGCCGCGGGCCGAGCGGCGGAAGGGGGGCGCCCGCACGTCACCGGCTCGTTGAGGGGCAAGGCCGTGAAGTGTGGCTGCGGGCTGGTGTGTGGGCGGGTGCTCGCGGGTGCGACGTTAGGCCCATCTCCCAGCGCGTTTCGCGACCCTAATGTCACACCCGCGTGTCCATTGCCTGCGATGGCCTCATGAGTCGAGAGAGCGTGGCCGTAACTTCACGGCCTTGCGCTCATGGGAGGGGTTCATGCGTGTCGCGCTCGTCTACCCGGAGGTGCTGGATCTGGCTCGATTCAAGGAGAAGCGGCGGGAGTTCCCACCGTTCGGGGTGCTGTACCTGGCGGCCTGACGGGCGTCACCACTCCGGGGGACGGCCGGCTGCGCACCACCATGCCGCGCGGTCATCATCAGGGGCCCCATCAACCCCGCACGAGAGCAGTCACCACGTGGCCCCTGTCACCATCACCCGGCACCGCCGCATCTGCGACGTCCATCTCGTGCTCATCGACGACGGCCACGTCCTGATGAGCCTGCGCAAGGGCGGCTACGCCGCCGGCCTGTGGCACCTCCCGGCGTTCATTAGGCAAGTGGGTTGTCGGAATCAAGGTTGTCGGGTTGTTCGGAGCACCGTCCGGATGATGAGGTGGCACGGTGATCAACCACGATGGAGCGGCGGCTGTTCGACCGTTGACGCTGGCCTGGGTGAGCCGGCACCTGGAGGCCGGTGAACGGGTCGTCGGCACCGAGGTGCTGCACGGCGGCATCACCGCTGAGGTGCGGAGGCTGACCATCGGCACGCGGGACGGCGGCACCCGTGATCTGGTGCTGCGGAGCATTGTCGATCCGTTCTACGTGGGGCACGCCGCGGACTCGATGGGTAGGGAGCCGGGCGCCCTGACCCTGCTCGAGGGGACCGACGTACCGGCTCCTCGACTGGTCGCGGTTGATCCGACCGCCGCGCACTGCGAGTATCCGTCGCTCCTCATGACGCATCTTCCGGGCCGGACGGTCCTCGATGACGAGGGAGTGGAGACGCGCGTCCCGCTGCTGGCCCGCCAGCTCGTGGCGGTCCACGCGCTGCGACCCGCCGAGCGACCCCCGACGTACGTGACGCTGACGACCGCCGACACCGTCGTCGTTCCGCGGGGCGCCGACGCGACGGTATGGGCCGCGGCGATCGACGTGATCCGCAGGCCCGCGCCGCCCTACGAGGGGCGAGTCCTGCACCGGGACTTCCAACCCGGCAACGTGCTGTTCGACGTGCCGCCTGCACATCCGGCAGGGGCCCGGATCAGCGGCGTCGTCGACTGGGCGGCGACCTCCTGGGGCCCGGCTGACCTCGACGTCGCGCACTGCGCCACCAATCTCGCGTTGCTGCACGGACCGGCGTGGGGTCTGCGGTTCGCTGAGGCGTACGAGGAGGCCGGCGGGACGCTGGCCGCGGCCCCGGACGAGCGGCTGTACTGGCAGGTGCGGGACGGGCTGGCCTGCTCGGAGGAAGTGCATCTGGTGTCGAGGCCGTGGCGCGAGGCGGGCAGGACGGAGCTGACGAGGCGAGCCGTGGAGGAGCGGCTGGATGCCTATGTCACCGCCCTGATGGACGCGCTGGGCTGAGCCCAGGCGGTCCGGGGCGCGGCCCCTCCCCAAGGCCGGAAGAGAGCTTCTCCGAGTCTGAACGATTACCGACGAGTCGCCCGTCGGCGCGGGCTGGGGAGGCGGGTGACGTTCCCGGACTGCTCCAGTTCCTCCTGGGCCTGCCGGAGTTCAAGGTCGAGTTCGACGACGATCCGCCGCAGACGGGCGCCGGCAGGGGAGGGCGTCGAGTCCGCAACCGGTCGCCGGCCTGGCCCGCAGGCCGCTCCTGGCGCTCGACGATTCCCAGCTGCGTGGTGAGCAGGTCGTGCAGGGTCGTGCCGCCTGCGGCGTCTCCGATGGGGTGCGGCTCGTGGTCGTTCATGGGACCACCGTGATACCTCACGTCGCGCGAGGCGCAAGTCGACCACCGCTGGGGCTCGTAGGGGGCGAACGTGATGCGCCCGGTGGGGCTGCGAGGATGCGGTCATGGAGCAGACGGTGAGTCGGCGGGAAGCGTCGGAGGCGGTCCAGGACCACGGGTGGCGCTACGTGCTCGGCGCCTTGCAGACGGCGGTTCCGGTCGGGACGTTGGCTCGGGCGATCAGCCTGGCCGCGGACGCCGTCGCGGTGTGCGGCGACGACGCCGATCGTCATCTCCGGGTCGACGTCCGCCCCGATCGGGTCGTCTTCACGCTGCAGTCCTTGGACCACGCGACGGTCACCACCCTGGACGTCGAGCTCGCGCGGCGGATCTCCGCCGCCGCCGACGAGTCCGGGCTCGTGCCGGGGCCCGGAGCCGGAGTGGGGGTACCACGGTCCGTCCAGATTCTGGAGATCGCGATCGACGCCCTGGACATCGCCGGGATCCGGCCGTTCTGGAAGGCGGTGTTGGGCTATGCCGACGAGGCGGGCGCCGAGGGGCCGGAGGACCCGCTCGTCGACCCGTTCCGGCAGGGACCGGCCGTCTGGTTCCAGCGGATGGACCGCCCGCGTCCGCAGCGCAGTCGCATCCACCTCGACATCAGCGTTCCGCATGACGAGGCGCCCCGCCGGATCGAGGCCGCGCTGGCGGCCGGTGGTCGGCTCGTGTCCGCGACCCGCGCCCCCGCCTTCTGGGTGCTCGCCGACCGGGAGGGGAACGAGGCCTGCGTCACCACCTGGCAGGGGCGGGACGGCTGAGCCGACGTGCGGTCACCGCCGCGCGCGCCGACCTCGTGCGCCGACCTCGTGCGCCGGCGGGCCGCCACCACGCCCCGGGTCAGGGGCCCGTCGGCGTCAGCCGCAGCAGCAGGGCGGTCGGGGTGCGGGGGAGGGAGACGGTCAGGCTGCCGGCGCCCGCCGACCAGGCCGCCGTGCCGGGAGGCGCGGAGGGGTGCAGCACCTCGACCCGGGCCGGGCGGCCGGCCAGTCGGGGCAGCGGCAGGGCGGCCAGCGGCTCGCCGCCGCGGCGCCAGACCGACAGGTAGTGGGTGTCGCCGGCCGCGAGGCCGAGCGCCAGCCAGTCGTCCGTCCAGCCCGGCAGGCCGAGCGGCCAGTACGGCACGGCCCGCGGCAGGTCCGCCCTGATCGCCCGGTAGGCGTCCAACGCGTCCCGCACCAGGGACAGTTGCTCGGGCGCCATCCGGTCGAGGTGGCCGGAGAGGTGGATCCGGCCGAGCAGCGCGCCGGCCAGCACGAACGCGTTCTCTTCGGTGCCGAACTCCGGCTGGGCGTAGGCCCACACCGCGCTCTGCTCGGGCGGCACGGCGGTCGGCGCGGCCGCGGCGATGGGCGGGTAGCGGAGGAAGTCCTGCTGGTCGCTGGTGGACTGGAGCTGGGTGGTGGCCAGCATCGCGCCGTCCATCCGCATGCCGCCCGAGGCGCAGTTCTCCAGCACCAACCCCGGGTGGCGGTCGAGGAGCGCGGCGAGCCAGGCGCGGTAGGCGCGGGCGTGGCCCAACAGGCCGGCGCCCGGGCTGGTCGTGCCGCCGGTGTCGGTGCCGGGCGGCACGCTGATGTTGTAGTCCAGCTTGAGGTAGCCGACGCCCCAGTCGCCGACGATCCGGTCGACCGTGCGGTCCAGGTGCGCGACGGCCGCCGGATGGCGGAGGTCGAGCTGGTGGCGGCCGTGCTCGGTGACCCGCACGCCCGCGCGGCGGAAGAACGCCTCCGGAGGGAGTGAGGCGGCCAACGGGCTGCGGACGCCGATCACCTCGGGCTCCAGCCAGAGCCCCGGCACCATGCCGTGGGCGCGGATCCGGTCCAACACCTCGTGGATGCCGCGCTCGCCAGGGAAGCGGCTGGCCGCCGGCTCCCAGGCGCCGACGCTGTCCCACCAGCCCCGGGTGTCGTCGTCGTACCAGCCGGCGTCGATCACGAAGTACTCGGCGCCGACCCGCGCGGCCGCCTCGACCAGCGGCAGCAGCTTCGCCGTCGTCGGGTCGCCGTTCAGGGTGTTCATGAAGTCGTTGAAGACGATGGGCAGTCGGTGGTGGTCCGGGTGCGGCCGGCGCGCCGCGCGCCGGTAGCCGGTCAGCGCGCCGAAGGCGGCGGTGAGGTCGCCGGCGACGGCGAGCGCGGCCGGCTCGGTGGTGAACGAGTCGCCGGGGGCGAGGGGTTGACGCCACTGGTGCTCGGTGTCGGTGGGGCCGTGCAGCGCCAGATAGGAGCCGGGGGAGCGTTCGCCGGCCTCCCACTGCCAGCCGGTGGAGGACTCGATCGCCCACAACCAGCAGGCGCCGCCCTCGCGTTCGACGAGCGCGCCCATCGGCAGATGCCCGTCGGTCGACCAACTGCCCTTGCTGGCCATGCCGATCCGGCCCCGGCTGTCCGCCGCGTTCCGTGACCGGTTGAGGTCGGGCACCCGGGCGCGCAGCGGCTCGTGGCGCCAACGGCACTCGGCCAGCCAGTCGTTCTCGGCCCAGTGCAGGTCGAGCGCGTCCGGCGCGGGCAGCCCGCCCAGCGTGAGCGAGGAGACCGCGAGCAGCGTCACGGGGGCCGTGCCCTCGTTGGTGACCCGCACCTGGGAGCGCACCACCGGCACTCCGTCGGGCGAGTCGAGCAGTACCTCGGCGGCCAGCCCGGTGACGTCGTCGCGCAGCCGCACCACCAGCCGGTGCCAGTCCCCGTCCCTGGACGCCTCGTGGTCGACCAGCCGCATCCTGGCGCCGATCGACGTCTCGATGCCCCGCTGCCCCGACCACTCGCTGCCCTGCCCGAGCGCCAGCACCTCCACCAGCGGGGTGGCCCCCGCCTCGGCCAGTCCTGGCGCGCCGAGGGCCACCAGCCGCGGCGGCCCGTCGGGCGCGGCGGCCAACTCCACAGCGAGCGCGGCGTGTCCCCAGCGGATCCGTATCGTCGCCTCGTCCGTCCGGTCCCTGCCCTGTGCCAGCACGTCTTCCGACACCGCGTCGCTCCTCACGAAATCCCGTCCCGATGCCTTGACGGCCCCTGTGTGACCGGTCACAATCCTGGCATGTCTGTGACCGGTCACACAAGAAGCGGGGGACGCCGCCCGGCCAGCATCCGGGACGTCGCCACCGCGGCCGGGGTGTCCCACCAGACGGTCTCCCGCGTCATCAACGGGCATCCGAGCGTCAGGCCCGCCACCCGCGAACGCGTCGAGGCCGCCATCGCCCAACTCGGCTTCCGGCGCAGCGTCACCGCGCACGCGCTGGCGAGCGGCCGGGCCAGGACCGTGACCGTGCTGACCTCCAACACCGTGCACTACGGCTACGCCGCCGCCCTCCAGGGCATCGAGGAGGCCGCCCGCGCCGCCTCGTTCGCCGTCGGCATCCACGTGCTGGAGTCCGACGACGAGCGGCTCGTCACCGAGGCGCTGCGGCGCGCCGCCGACACCGGCGGCGGGCTGATCCTCATCGCCTACGACAGGCCGGGCGTCCGTGCCCTCGAACTCGCCCCGGCCGACGCCCCGTTGGTGGCCGCCGTGGAGACCCCGGCCGAGCCGCCGGCAGCCCGCAGCCCCTGGGTGTGGACCGACGACCGGGCCGCCGCCCGCGACGCCACCAGGCACCTGCTCGACCTCGGCCACCGCACCGTCCACCACCTCGCCATCCCCTCCACCACCCGCACCAGCGGCGGCGCCCAGCGCGCCGCCGGCTGGCGGGACGCGCTGGCCGCGGCAGGCGTGCCGGCGCCCGAGCCGATCGAGGGCGGCTGGGAGCCGGTGGACGGCTACGCCGCCGCCCGGCGGCTCGCCGCCGAGCCCGACGTGACGGCCGTGCTGTGCGGCAACGACGACCTGGCGCTCGGCGTGCTGCGCGCGCTGCGCGAGGCCGGCCGCGTGGTGCCCGACGACGTGAGCGTGGTCGGCTTCGACGACGCCCCGCACTCCGCCTACCTCGCCCCCGCGCTCACCACCGTCCGGCTCGACTTCGCCGGCGTGGGCCGCGCCTGCTTCGCGCTGCTGCACGCGCTGGTCGAGCGGGGCGACCCGATCGCCCCGCACCCCGTGGCCGAGGCGCCCCGGCTGATCGTCCGCGAGAGCACGGGACCCGCCCCGCGCCGCTGACCGCGTCACCCCCGACTTCCCGACTTCCCGACTTCCCCGAGAGCAACGGTCACCACCCACGACGACACCCCACGACACCCCGACGAGCCGCCCTCCGGAGGGTTCCGCCATGAAACGCACCGCGACCGCCCTGGCCCTGATCTGCGCCGCCGCCCTCACCCTCGGCGCCTGCAGCGACAGCACCGTCGACGACACCGGCCGGGACGCGGGCGGTGGCGGTGGCGGTGGCGGCGAACTCGACCCGCTGGCCGACCTCGCGGGCGTCGAACTCACCTTCTGGACGGCGCAGTCCACGCTCACCGCCGCCGACCAGGTCATCGACGCCTTCGAGGCCGCCACCGGGGCCACGGTCAACACCGAGGCCATCCCCGACCTCTACGAGCAGAACGTCCCCACCCGGCTGGCCGCTGGCGACCAGCCCGACCTGATGTTCTGGCAGCCCAGCATCAGCACCCTCCCGTTCATCCAACCCGCCCGCAACCTGCTGTCGTTGGACGACGAGCCGTGGGTGGACGACCTCGGGCCCACCGAACAGTCCCTCGGCGTCGTCGACGGCACCCGCTACGCCGCCGTCGTCACCAGCCCCGCCATGCTCGGCGTCTACTACAACAAGGACGTCTTCCGGCGCGCCGGCGTCACCGAGGACCAACTGCCCCAGAACTACGACGAGTTGCTGGAGCTCGCGGGGACCGTCCAGGACGCCGCCGGCGTCCCCGCCTTCTACGAGGTCGGCGGCGACCGCTGGCCCCTCCAGTGGCAGGTCCAGGTCCAGCTGACCGACCTGCCTGACGAGTGGTGGGACGGGCTCAACCGCAACGAGGAGTCCTGGACTGACCCCGCCGTCGTCGACGCCGTCACCCGCTACCAGGACGACGTGCTCGGCGCCGGACTCGCCCAGGACGACTACCGCACCGGCACCTTCACCGGCCAGGCCGAGGCGCTCTGGGAGGGCGACGCGGCCATGGCGCTCAACGTCACCTCCTTCCAGTCCCAACTCCAGGCGCAGCACTCCACCGAGGAGATCGACGAGACCGTCGGCTGGTTCCCGATCGCCAACTCCGACGCGCGGGGCCTCTACTCGCCCGACCAGACCAACGGCGTCGTCGCCTTCGCCACCGGCGACGAGCAACGGCAGCGCGCCGCCCGGCAGTTCCTCGCCTTCTGGCTCGGCCCCGACTACCCCGACTTCATCGCCGACCGGCAGATACCCTCCGTCCAGCCGGCGGTGCCCAACCCGGAGGGCATGCCGGAGACCGCCCACCACCAGGTGGCCGCCCTGCCCGAGGCCCACGGCGTCTTCCAGGCCAGGGCGATCGTCGCCCCCGAGCTCCACGTCGCCCTCGCCGACCTCATCTACGGCGAGAAGTCCCCCGACGAGGTCGCCGAGTTCGTGGAGAACCAGTTCGACGACATAGCCCGCGCCCAGGGCGCGGACGGCTTCTAGGGCCGGCCCGCCCATGGCGACCCCCGTCACCACCAGGCGGCCACCAGGCCGGCTGCCGAGGGCGGCCGTCCACCACCCCTGGTGGTTCGCGCTCCCGGCCGTCCTCGTCTTCGGCGGCTTCTTCCTGCTGCCCAACCTCCTCAACTTCTGGTACCCGTTCACGAACTGGTCCGGCTACCAGAGCCAGATCTCCTTCACCGGCCTCGACAACTTCCGGCAGATCCTGGACGACGGCACGCTGTGGCGGGCCATCCGCGTCACCCTCGTCTACGCGCTGCTCGCCGCCTTCTTCCAGAACGCCTTCGGGCTCGGCCTCGCGCTGCTCCTGGAACGGGACACCCGGTTCAACCGCTTCTTCCGCGCCGTGTTCTTCCTGCCCGTGCTGATCTCGGCGCTGGCCGTCGGCTACGTGTTCCAGGCCCTGTTCAACACGGACGGCGCGGTCAACGACACGCTCGGCACGGCCGTGCCGTGGCTCGGCGACACCACCTGGACCATCGTGCTGGTCGCCGTCGTGCACGGCTGGAAGTGGATGGGCCTGGCGATGCTGATCTACCTCGCGGGGCTGAAGGGCATCCCAGGCGAGGTCCTGGAGGCGGCCCGCGCCGACGGCGCCGGACCCTGGCGGATGTTCCGCGCCATCCGCTTCCCGATGCTGGCGCCGGCCGTCACCTTCAACGTCACGACGTCGCTGCTCGGCTCCATGAACACGTTCGACATCGTCCAGGCCACGACGGGCGGCGGCCCGGCCGGCTCGACGGAGGTCATGAACATCTACATGTTCCGCGTCTTCGGCCAGGGCCTCTACGCGCAGGCGTCCGCGATGAGCCTGGTCCTCTTCCTGATCGTCGTCGCCCTCGCCATCCCCCTGATCACCGGCCTCCGGCGAAGGGAGCAGCTGCTGTGACGAGACGCTGCGCTAGCCAGGCGACCACGGCGCCCGCCCGCGCCGGCGCGCTCGTGCGCGCGCGGGGCGGGGCGGGCCTCGACGGGGCCCAGGGCGGCCACGGCGGTGCGGCTTCGCCGCTCGCCGCAGGCGGCGCTGGCAGTCCACCGGACCTCGCCGCCGGCCCGCCGGCGGGGGTCTTGCCGCGGCTCGGCGGGCCGTGGGCCTTGGCAGCTCAGAGCGTGGTGGCCTTGGCCACCGCGATCGGCGGCGCCCGGCGCTGCCGGGCCATGGGGCCGGCGCGGCCGCTTCGCCGCCCGCCGCAGGCGGCGTTGGCCGCTGCCCGGCGGCGCCGTGAG
>NZ_BAAGPR010000113.1:0-10775 GCF_054783955.1 Streptomyces mayteni
CCGTGGCCCTGTGGGGCGTTTCCCACCCACCCGCCCTTGCTGCGCTTCGCGCGGTAGGGGCGGCCGGCTGCGCCGGCTCCGCCGCCGGGCGGCCGCGCTTGGTGCGCGTCGGCTGGGCGTCGGCCTAGCGGCCGGGCCGGTTGCCTTGGTGGCCGTGGCCCTGTGGGGCGTTCCCCGCCCGCCCGCCCTTTCCGCGCTTCGCGCGGTGGGGCCCGGCGCGGTCCGGCGGAGCCGCCACGGCTTTGCCGCGCGCAGCGCGGCGAGCGTGCGCCCGCCGCCCTCCGCGCGAAGCGCGGGAAGGGCGGGTGGGCGGGGGACCTCCGGAACAGGCAGGGCCCCGGCGGGCTAGCCCCCGCGCGAAGCGCGGAACAAGGGGCGGGTGGGTGGGGGAAAACCCCCCGCCGCGCAGCCGCGCCGCGCGCGCCCCGCGCGGAGCGCGGAACAAAGGGCGGGTGGGTGGGGGAAACCCCCAGGACCATCCACCGCGACGGAGTCGGGAACGCTTAGTGTCGGACCCGTGACCGTACGCAGCTACTCCTCCCTCCAGCCCGCCACAGAACCCACCGTGTGGACCCGCCTCACGCGGCGCGACTCGCTCGCGCGGCGGCTGGACTGGACGTTGGTCGGGGCCGCCGGGATCCTCTCCCTCATCGGGACGTTGCTGGTGTACTCCGCCACCCGGGGGCGGACCGACCTCAACAACGGGGATCCGCAGTTCTTCCTGCTCCGCCACATCCTCAACCTCGCCATCGGCGCCGGCCTCGCCGCCGTCATGGTGTGGCTCGGCCACGTCCGGCTGCGCAGCGCCGCGCCCGTGCTGTACGCCGCGTCCGTGGTGCTGTCGTTGGCGGTGCTCTCGCCGCTCGGTTCCACCGTGAACGGGTCCCGGAGCTGGATCCAGCTGCCCGGCGGGTTCGCGTTCCAGCCGTCCGAGCTGGTCAAGGTGGGCGTCATCCTGGCGATGGCCATGGTGCTCGCCGCCTCGCTCGAGAACGACTCGCGGACCCGCCCGGACACCCGGGCCGTGCTCCAGGCGCTGGGGATCGTCGCGGTGCCGGCCGTGCTGATCCTGTTGACGCCGGACGTCGGCCAGACGATGGTGCTCGCCGCGATCGCGCTCGGCGCGCTGCTCGCCTCGGGGACCGGCCGTCGGTGGATCCTCGGCCTGCTCGGCCTCGGGCTGTTGGCCGCGCTGGCGGTCTGGCAGGCGGGGTTGCTCGACGAGTACCAGATCAACCGGTTCGCGGCGTTCGCGAACCCCGCGCTCGACCCGGCGGGCGTCGGCTACAACACCAACCAGGCGAGGATCGCGATCGGTTCCGGCGGCCTCAGCGGGCAGGGGCTGTTCCACGGCAGCCAGACCACCGGGCAGTTCGTGCCCGAGCAGCACACCGACTTCATCTTCACGGTGGCCGGCGAGGAACTCGGCTTCGTCGGGGCCGGCCTTGTCATCCTGCTGCTCGGCGCGGTGCTCTTCCGCGGCTGCCGGATCGCGATGCAGGCCCCGGACATGTACGGGACGATCGTGGCGGTGGGGATCGTCACCTGGATCGCGTTCCAGACCTTCCAGAACATGGGGATGGCGCTGGGCATCATGCCGGTGACGGGGCTGCCGCTGCCGTTCCTGTCGTACGGCGGTTCGTCGATGTTCGCGATCTGGAGCGCCGTGGGGTTGTTGCTCGCCATCCACGTGCGCTCGCGGACCCGCCTGAACTGAGCTCCGCCGCTCGGCTCAACGCCGTCCGTTCCCTCGCCCACGACCCCGCCCGCGACCGCGTCCGCCGAGGCGGCCCATGCCGTCGACCAGGGCCGCCACCAGCCCGAGGAGGGCCACGCCGGCGATTGCCAGCCACCACACTCCGTCCACGTGTGCGACGGTACCCCGCGCTGGTGATTCCGCCCACACCGCGGCACGCACAAGGCGCGGTCCGGTCAGATGCGACTTAGAGTCGTTCGAACCCCACTATGGAGGTTCCCCCTTTCATGAAGCTCACCGTCGTCGGCTGCTCGGGGTCATTCCCGTCCGCGGACTCGGCCTGTTCCTGTTACCTCATCGAGGCCGAGGGCTACCGGCTGCTCCTAGACATGGGCAATGGCGCCCTCGGCGAGCTACAGAAGTACGTAGGCCTCTACGACATCGACGCGATCGCGCTCAGCCATCTGCACCCCGACCACTGCATCGACATGTGCGGCTACTTCGTGGCCCGTTACTACCGGCACGAGGGCGGCCGCTGCGACCCGGTGCCCGTCTACGGGCCGGAGGGCACCGAACACCGGCTCACCACCGCCTACGACGACACCCCTTCCGAGAAGTCGATGAGCGAGGTCTTCGACTTCCACACCCTGGTCTCGGGCGACACGTTCACGCTCGGCCCGTTCACGGTCACGGCCGGTCGGGTCACCCATCCGGTGGAGACCTACGGCTTCCGGGTCGAGCACGCGGGGCGCGTGTTCTGCTACTCGGGAGACAGCGGCCGCTGCGACTCGCTCGCCCAACTGGCCGCCGACGCCGACCTGTTCCTCTGCGAGGCGTCGTTCACCTATGGCAAGGAGAACCTGCCGGAGGTGCATCTCAACGGCCGGCAGGCGGGGGAGTGCGCGGAGCGGGCCGGCGCCGAGCGTCTGGTGCTCACCCACATCCCGCCGTGGACGGACGCCCAGGTCAACCTGTGCGACGCCAAGGCCGTGTTCGAGGGGCCCGTGGAGCTGGCCCGACCCGGCGCGGTCTACGAGGTGTGAAACGCCGTAGGCTCGCGGCATGTCACGAATCGACGGCCGCGCGGCCGATGAGCTCCGTCCCGTCCGGATCGAGCGGGGGTGGAGCAAGCACGCGGAAGGCTCCGTCCTCGTCTCGTTCGGGGACACCAGGGTGCTGTGCACCGCAAGCGTCACCGAGGGCGTGCCGCGCTGGCGTCGGGGCAGCGGCGAGGGCTGGGTGACCAGCGAGTACGCGATGCTGCCGCGGGCCACCAACACCCGCGGCGACCGGGAGTCGGTGCGTGGCAGGATCGGCGGCCGCACCCACGAGATCTCCCGGCTGATCGGCCGTTCGCTGCGCGCCGTCATCGACTTCAGGGCGCTGGGCGAGAACACCTTCGTGCTGGACTGCGACGTGCTGCAGGCCGACGGCGGCACCAGGACGGCCGCCATCACCGGCGCCTACGTGGCGCTGGCCGACGCGGTGGCCTGGGCGCAGCGCGAGAAGCTGGTCAAGGCCAGGTCGCAGCCGCTGACCGGCGCGGTGTCCGCGGTCAGCGTGGGCATCGTGGGCGGGGTGCCGATGCTCGACCTGGCCTACGAGGAGGACGTCCGCGCCGAGACCGACATGAACGTGGTCTGCACCGGGGACGGCCGGTTCGTCGAGGTGCAGGGCACCGCCGAGGGCAAGCCGTTCGACCGCGCCGAGCTCGACGCGCTGCTCGACCTGGCGGTGGCCGGCTGCTCCCGGCTCGACGCCGCGCAGCGTGCCGCGCTCGCGGAGGGGTAGGACCCGGGCGTGAAGAACCGAATTCGAGCGACCGCGGTGGCCGCCGTCGCGATGATCGCGACGACCGGCATCAGCGTGGGATGCGACGTGCAGCAGGCGGTGGACTGCGCGCGGATAGCCGTCGACCTGACCGGCAACCTCAACGACCTCCAGCAGGCGGTGGACGCGGGCGACGGCGACGCCTTCGAGGCCGCGTTGAACGACCTCGACCAGAACGTGGAGGAGCTGCACGGCGTCGACGACGAGGATGCCGAGCAGGCCGGCGACTCGGTGGCCGCGGCGGTGGACAGCATCCGGGCGTCCGGCGGCGGCGAGGGCGGCGGCGAGATCCAGGTGGACCTGGCGCCCCTCGGGGACGCGATCTCCGCGCTCAGCGGGGTCTGCTCCGGTTAGTCCGGTTGACGTGTGAGACGCGGCGGTACGCCGACCGCCGCGTCACGTTCGGCACTTCGAACGCATTGCAGAATCTCGAACCGATCCCTTGACGTGGCTGGAAACAGCTCCTTAACGTGTCGAACCACCCGGTTGACTGCGTAGTCAGCCACAGGTGCCGGCGAAGGAGCTGGTCGTGCCAGGACGGGTCTCGATGCGGGAGATAGCCAGGCGAGCCGGCGTCTCGCAGAAGACGGTCTCGCGGGTCGTCAACGGCGAGCCGCACGTCAGCCAGGCGCTGCGGGAGCGCGTCCAGCGCGAGATCACCCTGCTCGGCTACCTCCCGGACGCCAACGCCCGCGCCCTGGTCACCCGCCGCTCCCGGCGGATCGGCGTCATCACCACCGACACCGGCTACTTCGGGCCGTCCTCCGTGCTGCGCGGCCTGGAACGGGCCGCCCGGGGCGCCGGCTACTTCGTCGGCGTCGTGCACGCCGACGAGCACGACGCCGAGGAGACCACCCGCTCCGTCCGCCACCTGGTCAGCCAGGGCGTGGAGGCCGTCGCCGTCTCCGCGCCCGTGGCCTGGCCCTTCGACCTGCTGGCCGGCGTGCCGGCCGGCATCCCGCTGCTGCGCATGGAGTACCCGGCCGGCCCGCCGGAGCCGGGCGTGATCCGGGTCGGCAGCGACGACGTCGGCGGCGCCCGGGAGGCCACCGAGCATCTGCTCGCCCTCGGCCACCGCACCGTGCACCACATCGCGGGGCCGCCGGCCTGGACGGTGACCGGCCGTCGGATCAGCGGCTGGCGGGCCGCGTTGCGCGCCGCGGGGGCTCCCGAGCCGGCGTTCCGGCACGGCGACTGGAGCGCCGCGGCCGGCTGCCGGATCGCGGGCGAACTGCTGCGGGAGCCGGGCGTCACCGCGCTGTTCGTCGCCAACGACCAGATGGCCATCGGCGCGATGTACGCCGTGCGGCGCTCGGGCCGCCGGATCCCGGAGGACGTCAGCGTCGTCGGCTTCGACGACATCCCGGAGGCCGCCTACCTCTCGGCGCCGCTGACCACCGTCAGGCAGGACTTCACGGCGATGGCCGAGCAGGGCATGCGGCGTCTTGTCGCCGCCGTGAGCGAGGAGGCCCCGCTCGGCGAGCCCGCCCAGGACGTGCTGATCCCCGGCACCTTCGTGGTCCGGGAGAGCACCGCACCACCGGCAGCACCCGTCCCACCCACACCATCGGCACCACCCACACCATCGACACCACCCGCACCACCCGCATCGCCGGCAGCACCCACACCACCCGCATCACCGGCACCATCAGCGACCCGACGGGCAGCGTTGCCCGAGAACGGGGGACGACGATGACCCTACGCACCCCACCCCCTCCCCGCAGCCGAGGTCCCGCCATGTCGCGGCGCGGGCTGCTGCGCCTCGGCGGCGGCGTCGGCGCGGCCGCCGTGCTGGGCGGCGCGCTCAGCGGCTGCGGCCGCGCGGCCGAGGCGGATCCCGTCACCTCGGGCACCGTGGACCTGTCGTTCTGGACCCACGACCAGGCCTACGTCGACTTCTTCGCCACGGCGGCCCAGAACGCGGAGGCGGCCGGCGGCGCCCCGTTCCGGTGGCGGCTGAACCCCACCAGGGCAGGGGCCCAGGACGTGGTGACCAAGACCATCGCCCAGGCCATCGCGGGCCGCGGCACCCCGGACGTCGCCGGCCTGGAGATCAACAACTTCACCCGGATGCTGCGCGGCGAGATCGCCACCGAACTGCTCGAACCGCTGGAGGGCCACCTCGACGCGGACGTCCGCGACGACCTGCTGACCGTCCGCACCGCGCCGTTCAGCAGGGACGGGCACCTCTACGCCCTCGACTCCGACGCGCCGCTGGTCGTCTACTACTACCGGGAGCCCGAGTTCGCCAGGGCCAGCCTGCCCACCGACCTCGCCACCTGGGACGAGCTGGCCGAGGCCGGCCGCCGGGCCCACGAGCGGCACGACGTGGCGATCGGCGCGGTGGCGGTCGGCAGCGACCTCACCCAGATCACCCAGATCTTCGACATGCTGCTGATGCAGCGCGGCGGCCGGTTCTTCGACGAGGACGGCACCCTCACCATCGAGACCCCGGAGGCCGAACAGGCCCTCACCTTCCTGGCACGCGGCGTGCAGGAAGGTTTCCTCACCACGGTCTCCGACTTCTACGGCCCGGCCATGCAGGCCGCCCTCAAGTCCGGCCAGCTGATCGGCCAGTGGATGGCCACCTGGTACAAGATCTACGGCCTGATGCCCAACGTGCCCGAGCAGTCCGGGCAGTGGCGGATCCGCCCGCTGCCGGTCTTCCCCGACGGCGGCTCGCGCACCTCGTTCACCGGCGGCACCGGCTTCGCGGCGCTGCGCGCCAAGCGGAACACCCTGGCCGGCGTCGAGCTCGTCAAGACGGCCTTCCTCACGCCGGCCGAGCAGATCCGCCGCTACGTCGACCTGGGCTACCTGCCCACCAGGCGCTCCGTCTTCGACGCGCCGGAACTCCTGCGGATCGAGGACGAGTACTGCGGCGGCCAGCGCATGGTCGAGGTCTACCGCGACCTGATCGACGAGGCGCCGGTGTTCTACCTCAGTGCCGACCGGCCGATCCTCGACACCGTGCTCAGCGGCCATCTGCTCCGCGCCTACCACGGCGACTCCACCCCGGCCCAGGCGCTGCGCGACGCGGCCGAGGACTTCCGTGGCCAGACCCGGAACCACGATTGAGGTGCCTCCGATGACGTCACTCCAGGCCACGCCGGCGCGCAAGCGCCGCCAGCTCGCGCCCTACGCCTTCATCGCGCCCTTCTACGTGCTGTACGCGCTCTTCATGGTGGTGCCGATCGGCGCCGCGGTCTATCTCTCGCTGACCGAGTGGGTCGGCCTCGGCACCCCGGAGTTCGTCGGCCTGCGGAACTTCGCCGACCTGGCCAGCGACACCAGCTTCCACAAGGCCCTCGGCAACTCGCTGGTCTTCGTGCTGGTGAGCGTCCTGATCGTGGTGCCGGCCGCGCTGCTCATCGCCCAGGCCCTCAACACCAGGGGACTGCGGGCCCGTGACCTCTTCCGGGTCACGTTCTTCCTGCCGATGGTGATCTCGCCGATCGTGATCGCCCTGGTCTACAGCCTGGTCTTCGACCGGCAGTACGGCCTGCTCAACTCCGTGCTGCGGGCCCTGTTCGGCGCCGGGAACACCGACTGGCTCGGCGACCCCACGATGGCCAAGGTCTCCATCGGCTTCGTGCTGCTGTGGCGCTGGGTCGGCTACCTGACCATCTTCTTCCTCGCCGCCCTCCAGGCGGTGCCCCGCGAACGCTACGAGGCCGCCGAACTCGACGGCGCGGGACTGATCAGGACCTTCACCGCCGTCACGCTGCCCGCCATCCGGCCGGTGACCGCGTTCGTCGTCGTCACCTCGTTCATCGGCTCCGCCCAACTCTTCGACGAGGTCTACCTGATCACCGGCGGCGGACCCGGCGAGGAGACGGTGACGGTCGCCATGTTCGTCTACCGGGCGGCCTTCGAACGCCAGCAGTTCGGCTACGCGGCCGCGGCCGGACTCGTCCTCTTCGTCATCGTCTTCGGGGTCAGCCAGATCCTGAACCGGGTGCTCTCCATCGGGAGGATCTCATGAGCGCCGTCGCCACCGCGCGAGACCGTCTTCCGGGAGCCGCCACCCCGCCGCCCGCCACCGGCAACCGCCCCAGGCGGCGCTACTCCCGCACCGGCCGGATCCTGCTCTACGTGACGCTCAGCGCGCTGCTGCTGGTCTTCGTCGCGCCGATGCTGTGGGCGCTCAGCGGCAGCTTCAAGCCGCGCGGCGACCTCTTCGAGTACCCGCCGAACCTGATCCCGTCCCCGGCCACCCTCGAC
This sequence comes from Streptomyces mayteni, assembly GCF_054783955.1. Lineage (NCBI taxonomy): Bacteria > Bacillati > Actinomycetota > Actinomycetes > Kitasatosporales > Streptomycetaceae > Streptomyces > Streptomyces mayteni. The sequence continues at coordinate 7,751 of NZ_BAAGPR010000113.1, forward strand.
AACTACCGCAACCTGCTGGACAGTCAGCCGTTCTGGAACTGGTTCGCGATCAGCGTGCTCACGGCCGCCGCCGCCACCGCCGTCGCGGTGTTCGTCTGCGCGCTCGCCGGATTCGCCTTCGCCAAGTACAAGTTCGCCGGGAAGCGGCTGCTGTTCTCGGTGATGTTCAGCTCGCTCTCGGTGCCGTTCGCCGTGATCCTGGTGCCGCTCTTCGTCCTGGTGGTGAAGTCCGGCCTGTCGAACCCCTGGTTCGCGCTCACCGTGCCCTGGGTGGCGCCGGCGTTCGGCATCTTCATGATGCAGCAGTACATCATCCAGTCCATCCCGGACGAGATCCTGGAGTCCGCCAGGATGGACGGCGCCAGCGAGTTCGGCATCTTCCTGCGGGTCGTCCTGCCGCTGCTGCGGCCCTCGTTGGGCGCCCTCGCCGTCTGGCAGTTCCTCCAGAGCTACAACAGCTTCATGTGGCCACTGGTGTTGATCTCCAACACCGAGGACTACACCCTGCCGCTCGGCCTCAACATCCTCTTCAAGGCGGAGGCGCGCCAGTTCGACCTGGTGCTGCCCGGCGCCGTGCTCGCCTCCGTGCCGACGATCCTGGTCTTCCTGCTGCTGCGCAGGCAGCTGCTCGAGGGCCTGTCCGCCGGGGCCGTCAAGGGCTGACCCCCGCCCCGGCCACGTCCCGTGCCCCTCGCGCAAGGAGAGAAGAACCACCATGCCCAAGCTCCCCGACCGGGTACTGTTCGGTGCCGCCTACTACCACGAGTACCAGCCGACACCCCGTCTCGAGGCCGACCTCGACCTGATGCGGCAGGCCAACTTCACGGTGATCCGGGTCGGCGAGTCCGTCTGGTCCACCTGGGAGCCTTCGAGCGGCGTCTTCGAACTCGACTGGCTCCAGCCGGTGTTGGACGGCGCCCACGAGCGCGGCATCCGGGTGATCCTCGGCACCCCCACCTACGCGGCACCACCCTGGCTCGCCCGCGCCTACCCCGAGATCAACGTGCGGCGCGGCGACGGCCGGCCCATGGGCTGGGGCGGCCGCCAGGAGATCGACTACAGCCACCCCGCGTTCCTCTTCCACGCCGAGCGCGTCATCCGGCGGATCGTCGCCCGCTACGCCGACCACCCGGCCGTCATCGGCTACCAGGTGGACAACGAGCCGGGCAACGAGATCTTCCACAACCCCGGCGTCTTCCAGCGCTTCGTCGACCACCTGCGCCACACCTACGGCTCGGTCGAGGAGCTCAACCGGGCCTGGGGCCTCACCTACTGGTCCCACCGGCTCTCCACCTGGGCCGACCTGTGGACCCCCGAGGGCAACGCCCAGCCCCAGTACGACCTGGCGTGGCGCCGCTTCCAAGGGACGCTCACCACCGACTTCATCGGCTGGCAGGCCGACATCGTCCGCGAGTACGCCCGCGACGACCAGTTCGTCACCACCTGCATCTCCTACCCGCGCCCCACCGCCAAGGACGACGACCTCACCCGCCGCCTCGACATCACCGCCGGCAACCCCTACTACCGGATGCAGGACTCGCTCGAACTCCCCTACTCCCGCGACACCGACCAGGGTTGGACCACCGACGGCACCTGGGCGCTCTACCAGTCGGCGGACCGGATGTACTCCTCACGCCAGGAGCCCTACCTGGTCACCGAGACCAACGCCCAGGCCATCGGCGGCCCCTGGATCAACGAGCCGGCCTACGACGGCCAGTGGCGGCAGGCCGCCTGGGCCCTGGTCTCCCGCGGCGCCACCATGATCGAGTACTGGCACTGGCACACCCTGCACTACGGCACCGAGACCTACTGGGGCGGCATCCTGCCGCACAGCCAGGAGCCGGGCCGGGTCTACCACCAACTCGCCGCCCTGGGAGCCGACTTCGAGAAGGCCGGCGAACTGGTCGCCCGCCTCACCCCGGACGCGGACGTCGTCCTCGTCTACTCCACCGACACCAAGTGGGCGCTCCAGGAGACGCCCATGCTGCCGGACGCCGACCGCGGCCCGGACCGCGGCTCCTACGAGGCCGTCTTCAACGCCTTCTACCGCGGCGCCTTCGAGGCCGGCCTCCAGGCCAGGATCACCCACCCCTCGCAGCTCTTCGCGACCGACCCCGCCGCGTACGCGACCCGCCACCCGCTGCTGGTCGCCGCGGCGCTGCTGATCGCCACCGACGACCAACTGCGCTGGCTGGAGCGGTACGCGGCGGCCGGCGGCCACCTGGTGCTCGGCATCCGCACCGGCTACGAGGACGAGGAGGCCCGCGCCAGGCTGGAGCGCAAGCCGGCCTTCCTGGCCGAGGCGGCCGGCGTCTGGTACGACGAGTTCTCCTCCCTCGACGGCCCACTGCCGGTGGTCGCCGCCGACGACTCCCCGCTCGACCTCCCGGAGAACGCGAGGGCGACCCGCTGGGTCGACGGCCTCCAACTCGCCGGCGGCGAGTGGCTGGCGTCCTACGTCCACCCCCACTTCGCCCGCTGGCCCGCCGTCACCACCCGCGCCCACGGCGACGGCCGGGTCACCTACGTCGGCACCGTGCCGGACCCCGCACTGTCCGCCGCGGTCCTGCGCTGGTGCGCGCCGCGTAAGGACGACGGCTGGCGCGCCGCGGCGCCGAGCCAGACCGTCACGGGTGCGACGGCCCAGGACGGCACGCGCCTGCGGTTCGTCCACAACTGGGCGTGGCTCCCGACCGAGTTCACGGTGCCGGTCGCTTCGCGCGACGTCCTCTCCGGGGACCGGCTGGCGGCTGGCGCCGCGCTGACACTGGGCCCCTGGGACGTCCGCGTACTCGCGGAGGTGTAGCCCCGGCCTGGGGGTTTCCCCCACCCACCCGCCCTTTGTCCCGCTGCCGCGGTCGCGGGCGCGCTGCGCGCGGGCGGTGGCCCGCCGGGGGCCCAACGGCGGCGGAGCCGCCTTGTTGGGCCCCTGCGGCCGTGTCCGGCCTGCGGCCGTGTCCGGCCTGCGGCCGTGTCCGGCCTGCGGCCGTGTCCGGCCTGCGGCCGTGTCCGGCCTGCGGCCGTG
>NZ_BAAGPR010000113.1:10875-25705 GCF_054783955.1 Streptomyces mayteni
CCTGCGGCCGTGTCCGGCCTGCGGCCGTGTCCGGCCTGCGGCCGTGTCCGGCCTGCGGCCGTGTCCGGCCTGCGGCCGTGTCCGGCCTGCGGCCGTGCCGCGCCCACCCACCCGCCCTTGGCAGGTGGCCTCGCGCGGCAGCGGGCCGCCGGCCCGGCGGCGAAGCCGCCACGGGGGCGGCCCGCCAGGGCCGGCCATCTCCGCGCGAAGCGCGCGGCCGGGCAGCCCACTAACGGCCCGGCGGCGCAGCCGCCTCGGGCCGGGCCCGCCCCGCCAGGGGCAAAGCGCGGCGGCTGGAGTACCCACCGCTGGTGTCCCTAGCCTCCCTGGACGCCCCGGACGAACAGGGTGCCCGTGCGCCGGCTTCCCGGAGGCGGGGCAAGCACGGACGCTGACACGTCCACGTAGCCGTGTTCCTTGAGCATCTGCGCCCACACCTCGGGTTCGTAGTCCCACCGCTTGACGACGGCGGGGTCCTCCCCGGGCCCGCGCGGGATATATGACGCCTGGCAGCCGTAGCACCCTTCGACCGGGGGGCGTTGGGAGAAGGCGAGCACTCCGCCTGGCTTGAGTTTCGCGTGAACGGTCGGCAGCAGTAGGCCGGGGTCGGTGAACCAGGCAGCACCGAACACGCTGTAGATCGCATCGAAGATCGTGGACGTTTCTCCGAGGTAGGTGAGGGCCTCGGCCTGGCGGAGTTCCATCCCGTCCACCCCGGTCCATCGCTCGCCTGCCTTGTCGAGTTGCTGGGCGGAGAGATCAACCCCTACGGACTTCATGCCGAGCGTCGCGAGGTGAGCGGCGTTCCCTCCAGACCCGCACCCGAGGTCGAGCACGCTGTCTCCGCGGTTGAGGTTGAGCACGTCGACCCCCGGGCCGTGGTCCGGGTACTGGGTCCAGTTGAACCATGTGGTCTCGCCCTTGGCGTTGGTCTTCCGCCGTTGGGGCTTGCTCTGCGAGTAGGTGTCCCATGCGGTGCTCCGAGAGTCAGTCACTACCTGTCCGTTCTCGTTCACGGCGACAGCCGCCCGGCACGATACCGGGCGGCTGAAGCTCTGGCGGGTCGTCGTTCCGCTTGCGGCGGAGCTACCTGACCACGGGGCTGTCGGAGCAGCCCGCGTAGCTCTGGGTGCAGTCGGCCGCGCCGTTGATCGGCCAGAACTCCGGGTCCGCGTCGAAGCCGGCCGATCGGATCAGCTCGGCCGTCCGACGCATCGCGGCTCGTCCCTCGGCGGGGTTGTGGCTGTTGCCGCGGTCGGGGACGTGATGGATGAACCCGGAGCCGAGTGCCGCGCAGAACTCGGCGTACTGCTTGGTGTGGAGCACGAGCGCGTGCCAGAAGAGGTCCACGCGAAGGCTGGGCGTGACCCGCTCAGTGGAGTTCGCCGCGACGGCGAGGAAGGCCACCACCTGGTTCACGCCGCGCTCGCCCTGCTCGTCGGTGAGCTCCGGCCAGGAGTCCTCGCGGACCATCGTGATGAGGTCGCCCTTCAGCTCCGGGGTGATGAGGTCGTACACGGTCTTCGTCGTGTCGGTGATCGTCACGTCTGTGCCTTCCTATGCCCGGTCTGGTTGATGAAGCGATGTTCCCGCGGCCGGTCGGTCGGAACGACGGCGTTTCGGGCGTCGCCCGGGCGTCACTCAGTGGGATGTCTTCGACGCTCGCCGGGGCGTCAAACCGGTGTCATTACTCGGTTGTTCGGTCTAGCTCTGACGTCATGACGACGACCGCCGTGGTGCCGAATGATGTGCTGCGGGCCGTACGTATCGGCCTGCGCTTAAGCCAAGACGACTTCGCCAAGGCGCTCCGCCGGGCAGGTGTGGAACTGGGGGAGCCGAACGAAGCTTCCAAGCGGCTGGTGCAGCGCTGGGAGTCCGGCACGAGCAAGACGCCTCGGGGCGTGTACGCCAGGGCCTTGGAACGGGTCACTGGCCGTCCGGTCGAGGCACTGGGGTTCGCTCTTCCGGTGCCGATGGCGCGAGTCCACGCGGACGGGAAGGGAGGACATGACATGGAGATCGGTGTAACCGGTGTAGCACCTGCCGCTGTCGGCGCGCAGTCGGCCGTGCAGCCGGGTGAGGAGACGTTTTCGGGGGTGTGGCTCAGTCGCTACGAGTTCTTCTCATCGAGCCGAGACGACTCGTTCGAAGGGAGGCACTACGTGGTGATGGTCCAGCACGGGAGCCGGCTGACCGTTCAGAGTCTGCCCGGGGCGAGCAGCAACCCGGACAGCGCACTCACGCTGGACCTGACCGTTGATCGCAACGTGGTCACAGGTACCTGGGTCGAGCAGACTGCCGCAGATGGCTACTACAACGGGGCCCGCTACCACGGCGCCATCCAGCTCCTGGTCGAGCCGACCGGACGGCGCATGGTCGGGAAGTGGGTCGGCTTCGGCAAGGACTTCGACGTGAATACCGGCCCCTGGGAACTGCGACTGGAGGACCGGTCCACGAGCAAAGCGACGCTGGAGAGGTACAGCCAGCCGCCGGACTGACGGGGTCACTCAAGCCAAGAGGCTGCCCCAGGCAAGCGCCCCGTTCGGCTACTTCGTGACAGCACGGCCGGGCGGGGCTTCGCGCTGTCTGGACGAACTCTGATCCCGAGTGCTTGCGGTTTCATGTCCCGGGCGGCGCTGAGGAGTTGGACGTGGCGGGTTACTGCTGCTGGGGCACGGGATGGTGTCTTCCTGTAATGGGATGACTACAAGTTTTGCCGGGTGGGTAGGCCGCTGGCCAGGGGAGAGCTGTGGCCCGTGTGGCGGGCGCATGCGCACGCATGTTCGGAAGGGGCGTTGATGGCGCCACGTAAGGCGGAGCCGGAGCAGGTGGCTCCGGCGCGACGCAAGTACATGGAAGAGCTGCGCCGACTCCGCGAGGAGGCCGGCATGTCGCTGGGGGACCTGTCGGAGGCCACGACCTACGACAGGTCCTACCTCAGCAAGCTGGAGCGCGGCGAACGCCTCGGCGACTTCGGCACGGCCCGGCGCCTGGACGAGGTGTACGGGACGAAGCGCATGCTCCAGAACCTGTGGCTGCTGGCCAAGGACGAGGCATATCCGGGGCGTTACAAGCAGTTCATGCGGGCGGAGGCCGAGGCGAGTGTCCGCTTCGAGTACTCGGCCAGCACGATCCCTGGCCTGCTTCAGACCGAGGAGTACGTGCGAGAGCAGCTCGGCACGGGGCTCGTCAGCGAGGACAAGCTGGAGCAGGACGTCGAGGCGAGGCTGAACAGGCAGGTGGTCCTGGTCCGTGAGGGCAATCCGCTGCAACTGCGGGTCATCCTCGATGAGGCCGCGCTGCGTCGCCGTCTCAAGGATCCCGTTGCTTGGAACCGTCAGCTTGAGCACCTGGTGAAGATGGCGGAACTGCCCAACATCGTGATCCAGGTGCTGCCGTTCGGTGCCGGGTTGCAGTACCTGCTCGGCGGATCGTTGACCATTCTCGGCATGCCGGACGGCGTCTATGTGGCCTACCTGGAGGGCAGTACCTCCGGCGAGTTGATCGAGGAACCGGCAGAGGTCGAGCAGTACAAGCTGTTCTACGATCGACTCAGGGACGCGGCCCTGCCACCTGCCGAGTCCCTTGAGTTCATTCGAAATCTGTTGAAGGACTAGGAGACCATGCGATCCGTCGGCATCGTCCTGCACAGTGCGTCGTGGCGCCGGTCCAGCCACAGCAACGCCAACGGGGGCAACTGCGTCGAGGTCGCCGACGGCTTCCCTGGTGCCGTGCCGGTCCGTGACAGCAAGAACCCCGGTGCGGCGCTTGTTGTCCCCGCCGGTGCGTGGGCGGCATTCGTGGAGTCCATCAGGAGCTGACTCGCCGCCGCCCGGCCCCGGCGCGACGATAATGAGCCGCATGGAGCGACTCGTACTAGCCACGCGCAACGCCCACAAGGTCACCGAGTTGCGGGCGATCCTCGGAGCGGCCGGCGTCGACACGGAGCTCGTCGGCGCCGACGCCTTCCCTGACCTGCCGGACGTCAAGGAGACCGGCGTCACCTTCGCCGAGAACTCGCTGCTCAAGGCGCGCGCCCTCGCGGCAGCCACCGGCCTGCCGGCCGTCGCCGACGACTCCGGGCTCTGTGTCGACGTCCTCGGTGGCGCGCCCGGGATCTTCTCCGCCCGCTGGGCCGGCCGGCACGGCGACGACCGGGCCAACCTGGAGCTGCTCCTCGCCCAACTCGCCGACGTCCCCGACCAGCACCGGGGCGCGCACTTCGCCTGCGCCGCCGCGCTCGTGCTGCCGGACGGGACCGAGCGGGTGGCCGAGGGCCGGCTGCGCGGCACCCTGCGGTACGCCCCGGCCGGCGCCGGCGGGTTCGGCTACGACCCGATCCTCCAGCCGGACGGCGAGACCCGCACCTGCGCCGAGCTGAGCCCGGCGGAGAAGAACGCGATCAGCCACCGCGGCCGGGCCTTCCGCGCGCTGGCGGCCGAGCTGGCCGCGCTCACGTCGTCGTCCCGGTGAGGTAGGCGGAGACCACCACGTTCGCCGAGTAGCTCTGCCGCTCCCGGTCGAAGGTGCCGCCGCAGGTGATCAGCCGTAGCTCGGCGTCCAGTTGTCCCGGGCCGCGCGCACCGTAGACCCGCTCGGCGTCGAACTCCTCGCGCTCCACCACGTCCACGCCGCGCACGGTGAACTCGGCGACGGCGCCGTCGGCGCGTTCCACCCGCACCTCGGCGCCCGGCTCCAGCGTGCTCAGCGCGTAGAAGACGGCGGGCTCCCGCTCGGTGTCCACGTGCCCGACGAGCACCGAGGAGCCGGCCGCACCGGGCGTCGGCCCGCCGCCGTACCAGCCGACCAGCTCGGGGCTGCTCATCGGCGGCGGATCGACCCCGCCGGACGCGTCCACGCCGCGTTCCACGATGTCGGCGCGCACGCCGAGCGCCTCGATCTCCACCGATCGCGGGGGAGCGGAGCCGGCGAGCGGCCTGGCGGCCGGCGGCAGGTCCTGGCCGCCATCCGCCACCGCCCAGGGGAACGCCGCGCCGCCAGGCAGCCCGCCGTCCGTGACCTCCCTGGCCCACAGCCAGATGCCGAGCAGCACCAGCGTCCAGGTGAGTGCCGGGAACAGCCGGCTGCCGCCGCGCGTCACCTCGACTCGCGGCGCAGCCGGCGCAGCGCGAGCACCGCGCCGGCGGCCAGCGCCACGCCGGCGGCGAGGGCGAGACCGGCGGGCGCGGGCGGCACGGAGCCGCCGGCCTCCGGCGGGTCGCCGGCGGTGCCGCCGCCGCCCGCGCCGACCGGACCGCTCGGCTGGCCCGGGTGCTCGGGACGTTCGCCGTGGCCCGGCTGTTCCGGACGTTCGCCGTGCTCCGGTTGGCCGGAGGCGCTCGGCAGCGGCTGGCCGGCCGGTTCGCCGCCGGCGACGACGGTGAGCCGGCCGGTGACCGGCGCCCCGTCGCACATCACCTCGACCGGGTAGCCGCCCGGCGCCAGCGTCGAGCTGACCCGGGCCTCGCCGAAGAGCTCGCCGCCGGGCGCCGCCGCGAGCCTGGCGTCCGCGACGAAGCCCTCGGAACTGGCCGCCGCGGCGCCCGCGCCGCAGCCGCTGACCCGCAGCTCCACCTCGTCGCCTGGGCGGGCGTCGGCCGGCGACACCCGCAGTTCGGCGGCCTCGGCCGGCGGTTCGGGCTCCGGCGCGCGGACGAGACCGGTGGCCACCAGCGTCACGGTGGCCGCACACAGGGTGAGCTTCAGGGGAGTGGCGATGCCCATGGCAGGAACCTCCGGGTCGGTACCACGAAGGTCCCTCGCCCGGCGCCCCGCCGCATCCGCAGCACGCCCAGACGGGGGGCGGCCCCGGACGGTCGGTCAGATCCGGTCGACGAGATCCGCGATCGAGTCCACCACGGCCGAGGGCCGGAACGGGAAGCGGTCGATCTCGTCCTCCCTGGTCAGCCCGGTCAGCACCAGGAACGTCTGCATGCCCGCCTCCAGGCCGGCCAGCACGTCCGTGTCCATCCGGTCGCCGATCATCGCGCTGGTCTCCGAGTGCGCGCCGATCAGGTTGAGGCCCGTGCGCATCATCAGCGGGTTGGGCTTGCCCACGAAGTACGGGTCGCGGCCGGTGGCCTTGGTGATCAGCGCCGCCACCGAGCCCGTGGCCGGGAGCGCGCCCTCGGTCGAGGGTCCTGTGTGGTCCGGGTTGGTGGCGATGAACCGGGCGCCGTCGTTGATCAGCCGGATCGCCTTGGTGAGCGACTCGAAGCTGTAGGTCCTGGTCTCGCCTAGCACCACGTAGTCGGGGGCGACGTCGGTCAGCACATAGCCCACGTCGTGCAGGGCCGTCGTCAGCCCGGCCTCGCCGATCACGTACGCCGTGCCGCCTGGCCGCTGGTCGTCGAGGAACTGCGCGGTGGCCAGCGCCGAGGTCCAGATGGCCTCCACCGGCACGTCGAGGCCCATCCTGAACAGCCGGGCCTGGAGGTCCCGGCGGGTGTAGATCGAGTTGTTGGTGAGCACCAGGAACGGCAGCCCGGACTCCTTCAGCCGGGCGAGGAACCGCTCCGCGCCTGGCACCGGGACGCCCTCGTGGATCAACACCCCGTCCATGTCGGTCAGCCACGACTCGATCGGCTTACGCTCTGCCACGTCGACGACTCCTTAGCGGTGCTCAGCGGTGCTTAGGTCCTGTCCTGTCGATCTTGTCGGATCAGCCCGCGGCGTCAGACGCGGTCAATCGCAAGGCGCCGGATCGCAGCTCATACTTGCCCGTATTCGCGCGATTCGGCAACGCCGCGAGTGGCCGTGTATGGCGTCGCGGGCCCGGCAAGATCGGCAGGACAGGGCCTAGAGGGCGAGGTCCTTGATGATCTTGGCGACGTGTCCGGTGGCCTTGACGTTGTAGAGGGCACGCGCCACCTTGCCGTCCTCGTCCACGATGACGGTGGAGCGGATGACGCCGGTGACCGTCTTGCCGTACAGCTTCTTCTCGCCGAAGGCACCATAGGCGGTCAGCACCGCCTTGTCAGGGTCGCTGACCAGGGTGACCCGCAGGTTCTCCCGCTCCCGGAACTTCGCCAGCTTCTCCGGCTTGTCGGGGGAGACCCCGATCACGTCGTAGCCGGCGGTGGCGAGCAGCTCCAGGTTGTCCGTGAAGTCGCACGCCTGCTTGGTGCAGCCGGGAGTGAGGGCCGCGGGGTAGAAGTAGACGATGACCTTGCGGCCCGCGTGGTCGGCCAGGGACACCTGACGGCCGTCGGCATCGGGCAGGGTGAAGGCCGGCGCCGGGTCTCCCGGCTGCAGACGCGCGCTCATGGCGGCTCCCTCGGAACTTCTCGGAGCTCGCCGGACGCGGTGGCGAGCTGGTACGCCACCCAGCCTAAACGGGGGGACCGACAGGCACGGTCCCGGCGGAGCTGACACACTGTGCCGAGCAAGCGGACCAGGAGGAAGGGGCGGCAGCGTGAGCGAGGCAGCCGGGACACCCGCGACGCCGGCGGAGATCGAGGCGCGTATCGCGCGGCGGCGGGAGAACCTCGCCAGGGCGCTGGACGAGATCGGTACCCGAGTTCACCCGAGCACCATCGTCGGCGACGTGCGGGCGCGGGCCGCCGCCAGCGTGGACCGCACCACCGGACGGGCCCTCGAGGCCGTCAACCGCACCGTCACCGGCGTGCGTTCGCAGGTCGTCTCGGAGGACGGCGGCCCACGGCTCGACCGCCTGGTGCCGATCGCGCTGCTGACCGTCGCCGCGGTGGGCCTGCTGGTGGTCTCCGCCCGCCGCCGACGCCGGTAGTTCCGGCTTCACACACCTGAGATACGGTCATCACGTGAGTTCTTCCGCGCCGTCCCACGACAAGCTGCCCATCCGGATGCTGCACGACCGGGTGCTGGTCCGCGCCGACTCCGCCGAGGGGGAGCGCCGTTCCCTCGGTGGCATCGTCATCCCCGCGACGGCCCAGGTCGGTCGGCGCCTCGACTGGGCCGAGGTCGTCGCCGTCGGGCAGAACGTGCGGACCGTGGAGCCGGGCGACCGGGTGCTGTACGACCCGGAGGAGCGGGCCGAGGTCGAGGTCCGCGGCGTCTCCTACCTGTTGATGCGCGAGCGCGACCTGCACGCCGTCGCCGCCGAGCGCCTCCAGGGAACCGAGGACTCCACCGGGCTCTACCTGTAGCGCGCCCGGACGGTACCTACCTGAACCCCACCACCCCGATGACCGGCACCCGCACGAGGTAGGAGCCGGTCGGGAGCATCGCCGCGGGCGACCGACCCGGCGCCTCGTCCGGGGAGCCCGTGCCGCCGCCGTCCCCGCCGGGGTCCGGTGTGCCGGCCGGTTCCTCGGTCTGCGCCGGGGGCTCGCCGCCGCCCGGCGTCCCGTTCCCGCCCCCCGGCTCCGCCGGGCCGGTCCGCTCCGGCTCCCGGGGCTCCGTGGGGCTCTCGGACTCGGCCGGCTCCTCGGTCTCCGCACGCTCCTCGGGAGAGGGCTCGTCCGCCGCGTCGTCGGGACCGATGTCGCCCCCCGCCAATTCGAACCCCCGGTCCCGCGTGCCGTCCAGCGCCTCCCGGGTGTACCGCGCCCAGATCTCGGCCGGGAACCCGCCGCCGTTGATCCGGTCCAGGCCGGCGGCCCCGTGCAGCCGCCGCTGCTCGCCCGACTCCGGGTCCTGCCCGAACACCGCGACCACGGTGGCCAGTTCGGGCGTGTAGCCGGCGAACCAGGCGGCCCGGTCCTCCTCCGCGGTGCCCGTCTTGCCGGCGGCCGTCCGGTCCGACTCGGCGGCGGCCCGGCCGGTGCCGGCGCGGACCACGCCGGCCAGCACCGCCGTGGTGCCGTCCGCCGCCTCCCGGGAGACGGCCCGCTCCGCGCGCTGCTCAGGCAGCTCGACCTTCTCGCCGTTCCTGGTGATCTCGGTGACCAGCGTGGCGTCCCGGTGCATGCCGTGCGCGGCCAGCGTCGCGTAGGCCTCGGCCACGTCCAGGGTGCTCGGGGCGGCGGTGCCGAGCGAGATCGAGCCCTGCGCGCCGTCCAGACCCGGGGTGGTCTCGGGGATGCCGAGCCCGATCGCCGTCTCGCGCACCCGCTTCGGCCCGACGTCGGCGCCCATCTGCGCGAACACCGCGTTGACCGACTGGTCCATGGCGTCGGCGACGGTGAGCCGGCCGAAGTCCTCGCCGCCCTCGTTCTCCGGCGCCCAGCCGCTGCCCTCGCCGCCCCGGCCGATCACCTCGCGGCCGCTGTCGCCCTCGTACTCGGTGTCGGGGCCGATCCGTTCGCCGTCCGCGGTCTCCGACTCGTGCTCGAGCGCCGCCGTGTAGACGATCGGCTTGAAGGTGGACGCCGCCTGGTAGTCGCGCCGGGTCGCGTTGTTGACGTACTGCTCGGTGTAGTCCCGGCCGCCGTACATCGCGACCACCCGTCCCGACTCGACGTCCACCGAGGTGGCGCCGGCCCGGACGTACGAGTCGGGCGGCTCGTCGGCCGAGAGCCCGTCGAGCAGCCGCTCGTTCACGGCGCGGGTGAGGGCGCGCTGCCGCTCCGGCTCGATGGTGGTGGTGATCCGGTAGCCGCCCTCGGCGAGCTGCTTCTCGTCGGCGATGCCGGTCTCCTCCAGGTACTGCTTCACCGCCTCCACCAGGTAGCCGCGCTCGCCCGAGAGGCTGTCGGCCGGCGTGACCTCGCGCGGCTCGGGGAACTCCATCCCGTCCCTGCGTCGCTCGTCGAGCCACCCCTCGGAGACCATGCCGTCCAGCACGTACTCCCAACGGGCCACCGCCCGGGGCTTGTTGTCCGGGTTGACCCGGACGTCGTAGGCGCTCGGCGCGTTGAGCAGCGCGGCCAGGTAGGCGCCCTCCGCGGTGTCGAGTTCGTCGACGTCCTTGTCGTAGTAGGCGTGGGCGGCGGCCTGGATGCCGTAGGCGTTGCGCCCGAAGTAGCTGGTGTTGAGGTAGCCCTCCAGGATGTCGTCCTTGCTGACCTCGCGGCCGAGCTTCACCGCGATGATCAGCTCCTTGACCTTGCGGCTGACGGTCTGCCGCTGGTCCAGGTAGTAGTTCTTGACGTACTGCTGGGTGATGGTCGAGCCGGACTGCTTGTCCCCGCCGCGGACCATGTTCCAGGCCGCCCTGACCATCGCCGTGATGTCGACGGCCGGGTCGTGGTAGAAGTTCCGGTCCTCGGCCGCCAGCACCGCGTTCCGCACCCGCCTCGGCACCTCGGGGAGCGACACGCTCTCCCGGTTCACCTCGCCGGCCACCGCGAGCTGCGAACCGTCCGCGTAGCGGTAGACGTTGGCCTCCGCGGCGGCCGCCGACTTGGGTTCCGGGATGTCCACCAGCAGGTAGGCGGCGGCCAGCGACCCCGAGCCGCCGAGCACGCCGAGCGTGGCGCCGGCGAACACCATCCGCCAGGTGGGCAGCAGCCGCCGCAGCCCGTGCCGGCGCGGCCGCCGCCGCCGGCCGCGCCGCCCGCCGACGCGCCTGGCCGGCCACCCGGGCCAGCTCGGCCGGCGCCATCGGCGGCCGTGCTGGCCCGGATGGCCGCGCCGGCTCTTCTCGCCGTCGGTCATCGGCTCACCTGCCCCGAGACCCGGGCCGCTTGGGGTGCGCTCGTCTCATACCCGACCGTCTAGGGCACCCGCGCGCCGGCGACCCCGAGCCCCGGCCCGCCGATCGCCCGGACGGCGGTAGCGGCTCACCCGTAGGAGCGGCCCCGCGAAGCTCGGGAAGATGGCGGCAGGACAGGCCCTAGCTGCCGCCTCCGCCGCAGCCGCCGCCCCCACCGCCGCCGCAGCTGGAACCACCGCCGCCACCGGCGTCCGCGCCGCCGCCGCCGTCCCAACCGCCGCCCGCCGCGGCGCCGCAGCCGTAGCCGTAGCTGTGCGACGTGGTGGACCTGATCCGGTGCCCGCGGGTGCGGGCGCGGGCCGGCTCGTCGAGCCGCCGGAACTGCCGCTTCCGCCGCGCCCGCAGCAGCGCGGCCCGCCCGACCGGCGTCAGCCGGCTGCCGCCGAGCCCACGGCCGACCAGGAACAGCGCGAGGGCGCCGAGGAACGACACCGGCAGCGCGCCGAACCACGTCACGTCGGAAGAGAGCAGCGCCCCGGCCATCCCGAACGCCACGATCAGGCAGACGACGTCGTGCACCCGGCCGGCGAGCCGCCACGCCTCGTACCGCACGAGATCCCAGAGCAGGCCCCGCGACTCCAGCTCCTCGCTCACCGCCCACACGGCGTCCGACCCGGCGAGACCGGCGGCCACCTCGCCGACCGAACCGTCCCACCCGGGACCGCAGTGCGCCAGCAACTCCCGCTCCAGGTCGTCGTCCGCGACCGGCCGCACCACCCGCAGCCGGTCACCGGCCACGGTGATCCGGCCCTTCTCCCGCATCTCGCTCACCACCGCGTCGGCGACCCGCACCGGCCCGCCGGCGAGAAAGGCCAGCTCGTACGCGCTCCGCAGCGACGTGTTCCCACCCAGCGGCCGCCCGCGCCGCGCCCACGCCCGGACCGCGACCAGCTGCGCCAGGCTCACGACGACGATCCCCACCAAACCGACGATCACGACACCCATGTCGTCCCCCCGCACCCCGTATCCCCGCGTTCTGCCCCTTTCCTTCCCCCCACCGCGCCCCGAACCCGTCCCCGCGCCGAGTTCAGAGCTACATCTGAGCTTCGGGCACCGCGCGGCACCAGGGGTCGAAGATAAGATCGATTGGCCGAGGGCTTCCCCCCGGAAGACGGACCGCGCACCACGACACGGCGTGGCTCGGACATCCTCGCCCCTGGTAGGGCGCCCCCGGCAGGACTCGAACCTGCGGCCAAGTGCTTAGAAGGCACCTGCTCTATCCACTGAGCTACGGGGGCCGGTCGTGGGTCATGGCGCGGGACGGAGCCCCCTGGTGACCTCGCCGTCGCACAGGATATGGCCTCAAGGGGTTCGTCCCGGTTGCTTCACGGCAACACCCTCGTGTGGAGATCCAGTGAAGCAGCCCTGATAATCGCAGGCGAGTGCGATGAGCGCAGCGATTTCGGGGGCTCCGGTGAGGGGTGTTGCGCAGTCGTTATGCCGGGGGGTGGGGCTGGTGCCCGGAATGAGGCGCGTTCGGTGGAATATGCTTTGGAAATAGCTTGAAATTGGGCATTCTGCGCATGTGGCGATCTTGGACGCACGGCCCGAACTGCTGGACGCGCTGACCGTACTGCGGGAGCGTCTCGCTGCCGCGCGCTTTCCTCTGGAGCTGCCAGGTGCCGAGCGGGCCAGGCGGTCGCGGGGGGAACTGCTGGCGCAGCTCGACGGATACCTGTTGCCCAGGCTCCGCATGCCGGGCGCGCCGCTGCTCGCCGTGATCGGGGGCTCCACGGGGGCCGGGAAGTCGACGCTGGTCAACTCGCTGGTGGGGCGCCGGGTCACCGAGGCCGGCGTGCTGCGCCCCACCACCCGCACCCCTGTGCTCGTCTGCCACCCGGAGGACCGCCACTGGTTCGAGGGCCCGCGGGTGCTGCCCCAACTCGGCCGGGTGGTGGCGCCTCGCCAGGAGGGGCAGCGCGAGGGGGAGACGGAGCCGGCGGGGGCCCTGGGCGTGCACACCACCAGGGCCGTGCCCGTCGGCGTCGCGCTGCTCGACGCGCCGGACGTCGACTCGCTGGTCGCCGAGAACCGCGACCTCGCCGCCGACCTGATCTGCGCCGCCGACATCTGGGTGGTGGTCACCACCGCCGCCCGCTACGCCGACGCGCTCCCCTGGAACCTGCTCCGCAGCGCCCGGGAGTACGACGTCACGCTGGCCACCGTGCTCGACCGGGTGCCGCACCAGATCGCCGCCGAGGTCTCCAGGCACTACGACACGCTGCTCGAACGCGCCGGCCTGACCGGGGTGCCCAGGTTCACCGTGCCAGAGCTGCCCGAGTCGGCCCGCGGCGGTTCCGGGCTGCTGCCGGCCACCGCGGTCGCCGGGCTCCGCGAGTGGCTGTTCCGCCGCGGCCACGACGCCGAGGCGCGGCACCGGGCCGTCGCCCGCACGGCCGCCGGCACCGTCGCCTCGCTGCGTGCCAGGATCGGCGCGCTCGCCGGCGCCTGCGCCGCCCAGCACGCCACCGCCGTCCGCCTCGACCTGCGGCTCGCCGACGCCTACGCCACGGCCGACGAGCGGGTCCGCGACTGCCTGGCCGGCGGCGGGCTGCTCACCGGGCAGGCCCGCGCGCACTGGCTGGCGTTCCCGCACGACGCCAGCCCCGAGGAGCTGCTCGACTCGCTGACCAGGGCCCTGTCCGGGCTGCTGGTCGAGGCCGTCTCGGCGGCCGACGAACGCGTCGCCGACGCCTGGGCGGCGGAGCCGGGGGCGCCGGCCGGCGGCGTCGACGGGGCCGAAGGGGTGCGGGAACGTATCGGCATCCAGGTGCGCCGACTGCGGCGCTGCTTCGAGGAGTTGGCCGAGGAGGCCTGCGTCGTCGTCGGGCTCCGACCCGACCAGGGCGGCAGCGGCAGGTCGATGTCAGGCGCCGAGGGGGAGATCGCCGCGCTGCTCGCCGCCGGGCTGCTCGGCGGCAAGGGCGGCGCGGTGGCCAGGCAGACGCTCTCCGGATCGCTCGGCACCCGGGTCGCCGCCCGGCTGACCGAGCAGGGCACCCAGGAGGTCAGGGGCTGCGTGGCGCGGGTGCTCGACGGCGAGCGGGAGCGGCGCGGCGCCCCGCTGCACGACCTGGAGATCAGCCCCACCCCCCAGGTCGAGCTGGTCGCCGCGCTGTCCGTGGTGCACGCCAGGCACACCGGTGCCGGGCCGGCGGGGGAACGAGCGGGAGAGGCAGGAGGAGTCCGGTGACGGAGAGCATGACCATCACCCGCACCCGTCGGGAGACCACCCAGGAGCCGCGGCCCGCCACGGCGGGCGAGCCCGAGGGCACCCAGGAGGAACGGGCCCTGCGGCTGCGACTCGGGGCGCTGCGCGAGCTGATCGGGCTCTCCCGCACCCGCCTCGACGACGCCGCGCTCGCCGAGGCCGCGCGGTTGCTCGACGAGGCCGCGGCCCGCGACAAGCTGCCGAGGAACTACACCGCCGTGGCCATCGCGGGCGCCACCGGCACCGGCAAGTCCACCCTGTTCAACGCCCTGGCCGGCGCCCAGCTCTCGGAGACCGGGGTGCGCCGCCCCACCACCGCGACCGCCGTCTCCTGCACCTGGGAGGCCGGCCGCGACCAGAACCCGGACGGGCTGCTCGAACGGCTCGGCGTGCCGGCCAGGGCCCGCCGCCGCGCCCACGTCCTCGACCCCGGGCTGCGCGGCCTGATCCTGCTCGACCTCCCCGACTACGACTCGGTGGACAGCAGCCACCGGGAACAGGTGGACCGGCTGCTCGGCCTCGTCGACGCGGTGATCTGGGTGGTCGACCCGGAGAAGTACGCCGACACCCTGCTGCACGAGCGCTATCTGCGCGCCTTCGCCGGCCACGCCGACGTCAGCCTCGTCGTCCTCAACCAGACCGACCGGCTGCCGGTGGAGGCCGTCGACGTGGTCCTCGACGACCTGCGCCGGCTGCTCGACGAGGGCGGGGTGGCGCTCGGCGAGCACGGCGAGCCGGGCGCCGGGGTGCTCGCCGTCTCCGCGCTCACCGGCGAGGGGGTGGCCGAACTGCGCCAGACCGTCGGCGAGTTGGCCGCCGCCAGGACCGCCGCCGCCCGGCGGCTCGCCGCCGACGTGGACGGCGTGGCGCGCCGGCTCGGCCCGCTGTACATCGCGGACGGGGCCGAGGCGCCGGCCGGGCTCACGCCGACCGCCAGGGAGACCTTCGAGGACCGGCTGGCCGCCGCCGTCGGCGGCTCGGCCGCCGGGCAGGCCGCGGAGCGCGGCTGGCTGCGCCGCGCCGACCGGGCCTGCGGCACCCCG